>WJJQ01000035.1 GCA_014729615.1 Candidatus Peregrinibacteria bacterium
CAATAATTCCAAGTTCATGTGGATCCCCGGAAGATTTATAAATATTATTGTTAATATAAACATTTCCATCTACAACAATAATTGTTTGTTCACCATCAAGATTTCCCAGTGAACCGTTTATATACACATCCCTTCCCTCTGTATAATAAACTCTCGGTCGCCCCGCTGTATCGGGTTGAAGAGTCTCCAGCGATCCTGCAGGTGTAAATGTGAAACCGTTAGAAAAATTATACCCCGTAATTTTTATATCATTCGAAGGAGGAATATAATTCACCCCCGCGATAATTTTGGAAACATTGTTCCAGATCTGATTTCTAAGCAAGTTCGTACTAATATCACCCAGTGACCGAACCTCTTTTCCTGTCTGCGGATTCGTTACTCCGCTTGAATACACATTCCCTCTAAATTCAGCAACGGGATTCACAACCAATGTACCTTTTACACGGGGAAGTTTGTTAGAATAGTATTGCACATTTTTGCCATCAAGCAAGTAACTGACAGTTGTATAAGCATAGGCATCTTGACTGAAGGCTCCACATGCACCAGTTGCATTAGTACATGTAACACCCACAAGCAAATCACTTAAAGATGATAAATTAATATTGCTCGAAGGATCATTGATATCAAAACCATCGTCAGCTTGATCATAAACAAATTTCCATTCAGAAGGACCTGTCCCCGCATCTAAATCCAAAAACCCACGATATTTTTTCCCCGTACATAAAGGACATTGATCCAACCAATCCACCAAAATAGTATCGGCTACATTATTTCTTAAACTTAGAAAATCAAAGTTCATGGAAGAATCAAATTGAGTCACCTCCATCGCAGGTCTAAATTCAATATTTTGTCCGTCATAACTCGTTGGTTGAGAAATCGCGCCACAAGTTCCCGCTCCTCCTACAATACATAGAGAAATAGGCGCAAATTCTATTGAAATATCCAGGTTATCAAAAGTTAATTCATTTGTCGGTACAGGATAATTTGGAGCATTCCCATCTTCCGGTATTATGAAATTTTCATATAAAAAGCCAATAAATCCGCCTCCCGCATCAAGACCATTCATATTACTGGTTGGAGCAACAGATGGAAATGTTGTCGTGAATTCTCCAGTTGATGCGTCATAATTAGCTGATGTGGTATTTATAGTAATAGGTTCTACTATAGCATTAAAATTTGAATCTTTTACGGCATCAGTCTGAATCTTATCTACAGTATCGGTCCAGTTTAAATCCACACTTATATCAAAATTTGCAATTTGAGCCGGACTTAGAGGCGACCCCGTTATAGAATCTGTTATTCTAAGCACCACGGTATATTCATCACTACCATTAGCATAAGGAGCCTCCAACTTGTTGGCTGAAGCCGCAAGCGCATCCGTACTACCAAAACGGATTTCAAAATCCCAATCAATCGCCACACCAATCAATTCAAACCAGGGGAAAAGTGCATTCTCAAAATTAAAAAAACCAACACTGTCACTCCAGGCATAAACATCGGTATCCAAATTAGCTCCACAAGTTGGATCCGGCTGCCAATTACCATAAACTAGTCCTATACAATTCGAATCTTGCCACTCGGGCCAAACACGGTGGTTGGCCGTACTGCACGATCCTGTATCATTACAATTAAAACTTATATAACCGGCGACATCATTCCATGCATAACCTGAAAGCTCCGCCATCTCTAAAGGAGCCGTATTATTTATACCCTCCATAGTTACAGCATGATCAAAATTGCCACAGGGTACTCCCAAATTAGTTCTTGGTGTAGCGGCATTACTATCTTCATCGCCACAAGAAAAACTGACAAATCCCAAATTGTCGTCCCAGGCCCATCCCTTTACATTAAAAGGTCCCTGGCCATCATCATTTGGATCCACAACACAAGCCCGGTATTGCTGATTGGGTGCCAAAGGCGGGTCAAAATGGACCACACCTGAATTCGGCACACCCGTTGTGCCCGTCGCGTCAAAAGTTGCGGCTCCGGTTACAAAATGTTTCGTTCCCGTTTGGCCAATATCGTAGCAGGGTTGACCTGATTCAGGATCAATAACATTCTCTGTCGCTAGAGCACCGGCTGTCGCGGTTGAAAAAAGGCTCAATAGCAAAAGTGAAAGAAGCAAAAACAATGGCTTTGCAAAATTGAATATTCGCACTTTTGACATTTGGGAAGGGATAATTATTATTTCAATTTATTTTAACATAAATTGGCCAAAATGAACAATTGTAATGCAATATTTTTGTATTGGAGCATCACTCACTCCCCTTCATACCCAGTAACAGGGGAGGTGAGTTCATAACTTATTTTTTCCCGAACCTGCGGCGGCCGGGTGGGGCTTTACGCTTTTTTTCCAGCATTTCCGCCGCCTCTTCAAAAGTGATTTTAGCGGGCTCCACACCTTTTTTAATGGAAACATTGGTCTTGCCGTCGGTAACGTATGGACCAAACCTGCCGTTTCTAACTTCAATCGCGCCTCCGCTTACCGGATCTTTACCCAGTTCGGCAATCGGCTTCATGGCTTCTTTTCGCGCCTTTAATGATTCTTTAATGACTTTTTCCGCTTCTGACATGGTCACACTGTACGGGTCCAAGTCGGCCGGCATGGAAACATTATTCTTTCCAACCTTGAAATATGGACCGTACGGTCCAATATTAACAATCACATTATCATCTTTAATTTTACCAATTACACGAGGCAACTGCAGTAAATCTATCGCTTCATCGAGCGTGATTTTTTCAAAATATTTGTCTTTAGGCAAAGACGCGCGACGCGGTTTTTCATCAGACCCCTTCGGCATATCTTCTTCTTCACCCAATTGCACGTATGGACCGAATCGGCCGTGACGCACAACAACAACTAAACCTGTTTTCGGATCTTTCCCCAGTTTACGTTCTTTCATAACGTCGGATTTGCTTAAAGCTTTTTCTTTGGATTCGATATTTTTATGAAAAGGTTTGTAAAAATCTTCAATAACAGGTACCCATTTGCGCTTTCCTTCCGCTATTTCATCGAGAGAATCCTCCATTTCGGCGGTGAATTTATAATCCACAATGTCATCGAAATGATCCACCAAAAAATCCGTCACCAAAAAGCCCAAATCGGTCGGTTTTAACTGTCGGCCTTCTTTGTCGACATAACCTCGAGTCATAATTGTGGAAATAGTGGGAGCATAAGTCGATGGACGACCTATCCCTTCGCTTTCAAGTTTTTTTACCAAACTGGCTTCAGTATAACGAGCCGGCGGTTTGGTGAAATGCTGTGTGGGTAGCAAATCTTTCAAATCAAGATCGTCACCCTCGGCCAGCGGTGGCAAGATTTTTTCGCTATCGTCAGCCGCTTCGTCGGGATTATCAACATCTTCTTTGTAAACTTTAATGAAACCGGGAAATTCAATGGTTTGTCCGGTTGCTCTAAATGTGTACTTCAAATCTTTACCCGCTTTTGAGGGAGTAATATCAACCCCCACGGCTTTCAGCCGGGCCTCGGCCATTTGGCAGGCAATGGTTCTTTTCCATATCAATTCGTATAATCTAAACTGATCACGGTCCAAATATTGCTTTACGTTGTCGGGCTTCAATGAAAGATCAACGGGACGAATGGCTTCATGCGCTTCTTGCGCGCCTTTTTTGCTTTTATATAAACGCGGTTTTCGAAGCACATAATCAAGTCCAAACTCGGCCTTTATCACTTTAAACGCTTGATCCAGAGCATTATCCGAAAGATTTACACTATCGGTTCTCATATATGTAATTAAACCGGTCGTACCTTTTCCATGCTTAACACCTTCATAAAGTTGCTGTGCCAACATCATTGTTTTCTTTACCGAAAAACCCAACTTGCGGGATGCTTCCTGTTGTAAAGTTGACGTTGTGAAAGGAGGAGCGGGATTCCGCTTAACCTCTTTTTCTTCAACTGAAACCACTCTGTAATCGGCTTTATCAAGATCTTTTAAAATTGCGTTTGATTCTTTTTCATTACCGATTTTTGCCTCTTTGCCATCGATTTTACTTAATCCCGCCTGAAAATGGTCCTTGCCTTTTTTAAAATCGGCCGCGATTTTCCAATATTCAACGGCATTAAAAGCCATAATTTCACGCTCACGATCAACAATCAAACGCACGGCCACACTTTGAACACGGCCCGCCGACAATCCGTATCTTATTTTTTTCCAGATCAGCGGCGACAACTCATAACCCACCAAACGATCGAGCACCCGGCGGGCCTGCTGAGCGTCCACCAAATCAGAATCAATTTTCCTCGGCTGTTTCAATGCGTGTTT
Organism: Candidatus Peregrinibacteria bacterium; assembly: GCA_014729615.1. Lineage (GTDB taxonomy): Bacteria > Patescibacteriota > Gracilibacteria > UBA1369 > UBA1369 > WJJQ01. The sequence continues at coordinate 4,284 of WJJQ01000035.1, forward strand.
AATCGCATCCTCGGTAATCTCATGGAAAACAATACGCTTAACATCATGCTTTTTGTCATCAATTTTTAACGCTTTCAACAAATGCCAACCTATAGCCTCACCTTCCCGGTCTTCATCAGTCGCTATATATATGTTAGTACCCGGTTCAATATAACTCTTTAATTGAGTTATTATCTTTTTTTTATCGGGTGAAATCACATATGACGGCTCAAATTTCTTATCTATTTCAATCCCCATTTTAGATTTGGGCAAATCTCTGACATGCCCCATGCTTGCGCGAACTTTATAACCTTTACCCAAAAAATTGGAAATAGTCCTGGCTTTTGCAGGAGACTCGACGATAACTAACTTATCAGACATGAAAAACGGTTAATTTACACTTCCTATATAAGTAGTCGACATGACCAAAAATGTCAAATCGGGCCAAAAACGGCTTAAAAAAGGGTTTGACAAGGCAAACCCTTTGATTTCCTTATATATAAGCCAAAAAATACAAAAAAATTGTTCAATTTAACTACAAAACCCTAACAAATGGCGCACATAAGCCATAAAAACAAGTTGACGCATTCAAAAAAATGTCAAAAAACGCCCTTTTTGTTTTACCCTTCAAAAGAACTTGCAATCCCCCGTACCAATTCTATAATGCAAGCGGTCAATGACCTTTATTCTTTAATCATATTTACTATGACTAAACAAGATCTAGTAAACTACGCTGCACAAAAAGCCGGTGTTACTAAAAAAGACGCTGGTGCAGTTCTAGATTCTATCATCGAGGCTATCACAAAGAGCCTTAAAAAAGGTGATAACGTAACAGTTACAGGATTTGGAACATTCCGTGTTTCAAAGAGAGCTGCTCGAACTGGTGTTAATCCAAGAAACCCAGGTCAAAAAATCAAGATCCCCGCTATGAAGCTTCCTGCTTTCAAAGCTGGTAAATCTTTAAAAGATGCAGTTAGATAATTATCAAAAAAAACCGCTTGGCCGCGCGCCAAGCGGTTTTTTTGTACCCCATTCTTCGACAAAATTTTGAAATCATTGCATTATAACAATCAATTACAATAAACCATTTTCAAAACACTGGCACCATTTCTATAAAATTTACATAAACTGTGCTAGTGGCTCGCACCCCCCACCCCCGACGACAATTGCCTCACAAGCTCTCTGCCAAAACGACCTTCGCAATAATCCTTCCAATTGCGCTTTAAAACTTTTTGCCGACTGAAACTGACTTCCAACGTGTCACCATCGTTCAACAACGTTCCCATTGATTGTTTTCTGCCATTTACCCGCACTTCTTTCAGACGGTTGACTTTCGCCCCGTGAATGGTGCACACAAAATCAAGTGCCGTTGAAGGTTTAGGCACGTAATGAATGTTGTTATTGTTGTCAAAAACCAACATATGGTCACCAATGTACTGTTGCTGCATAACAACATCCAATTTGTCGACTGATTCTATTCCCTGCTTCATAACCGACAAATTTCTAAGCAAATTAACGCGCGCGCCCGGTCTGGTTAAAGAATAATTAACCTTTTTATAATTACCATGAGCCGCCACTCCAAACTCGCATGTACTATGCATTTCATGCGTGCGTATTTGCACCTCCATTGAACGATCAGTCACTCCCGACAATGGATGAACAACCGTATGCAACGATTGATAACCGTTTTCTTTGGGCATTCCAATATAGTCATGCATTAAGCCGAAAACGGGATTCATATATTTATGCACAACCCACAGAGCTTTATAACAATCCTCTTCTTTATCAACCAGAATCCGAATCGCCAAACGGTCATAAAGTTCACCGAAATTCAAATTTTTAATCAACATTTTTCGATAAGCGGAATAAACACCTTTAATACGGGAACTGATTTTCACCTTCAAACCGTGCTCACCCAGTTTTCTGTGCAAAAACTCACTCGCGTAAATCAAACACGCTTCATCCATTTTTTTCACTCGATCCATTTGATACTGAATAGAATTCGCGGATTCAGGGTAAAGCCATTTGAAACAGGTATCTTCCATTTCACGCCGCCAAATGTTCATATTCAATTTACCTACAATGGCCGAATACATATGCAATGTTTCTCCGGCTAAATTTCTGGCCATTCTTTCCGAAAACCTTTCCAAATTACGTACATCATTCATGCGATGTGCCATACGCATAATAACCAGACGCGGATCCCGGATAATCGTATTCACGACATGGTCCAGATCATCCGTCTTTTTGTCTATATGCAAGCGTCGAAGTCCGTACATGCCCTGAATCAAACTTTTATCATCGGCGCTTAAACCCAGTTCATTCACAAGTTTTTTACCTTGCGGATGCACGTATAAATCATGGATCAGACCAACGCGAAGCAGTTTGGGATCGTTTGAAACTTCTTTCAAAGTACCGGCAACCTCCATTCCGTGTTGAAAATAACTTTCGCCACTTCTTCGCGGGATGTTCGACAAGTACTTAAATGAAAAATCAGCGGCCTTTTTTATATTTTCAGCGTCACCTTCTTTCAGGTTTTCGACAATATCCTTTATCGAATATTTTTTTGTCATGCAAATTCCTTTTAACACTTTTATAAAAGGGACACAACAAGTTTTTTATTTAACGGAAAAGTACAATAATTTTCCCATTCTTTCGTAATGTTTTTGGTCCTGCCAAAAACAGCTTCAACAGTATCGCCGTCACTCAAATAAGTACCGAAATTTTGCCTTCGTCCATTAATTTTCACTTCTTTTAAACGCTTCACTTTGTCTCCATAATTACTGCAAACAAAATCCAGCACGGTCGATTGATCGTCAACAAAATTAGTGTTTCCTTCGCTATCAAAAATTATAATTTGATCCTCAGACAAATATTTTTTTAAAAGTTTATTAAAATCGTCAATATTCACGACTCCCTGTTTTAAAACCGCCATATTCCTCAAAATATCAGTCCGGCCCTTGGGCGACTGCATGGAATAATTCATTTTTTTATAATCACTGTGAGCCGCGATTCCCTGTTCACATTCCTCGTGCATATCGAAAGTGCGAATTTGCACCTCCATTTGTCGGTCGGTCACCCCGTTCATCGGATAAACCACCGTATGCAAAGACTGATAACCGTTTTCTTTTGGTCTGGCGATATAGTCACGAATAATACCACCAACCGGCTCCATATGTTTATTGACCAAATGCAACGCTTTATAACAATCCTCCTCTCTTTCCAAAATAATTCTTAAAGCCAATCTGTCCGGAATTTCTCCGAAAGTCTGATCTTTTAAAAGCATTTTTCTGTACGTTGAATACACTCCCTTAATTCTTCCCTGCAACTCATGTTCCAGGCCGGCCTCGGTCAACACCTTGCCAATCATCGATGAAGCATGTTTCAAACACATTTGATCCAGATCTCTAAACTCGTCCATCAATTTATCAACTTGTCTGTAAGTTTCCGGATAAAGATATTTAAACGAATAATCCTCAAGCTCCGTACGCCAGACATGCATATTCAGACGCCCAATTAATGTAGTAAAACCATGCAAAGTTTCCCTGGCCAGTTGCAAGGCATCCAACTCGGAATACCTGTCCAGCTTTCTGATTTCATCAACCCTGTGCGCCGTGCAAAGAATAACCAACCTTAAATCCTCAAAAATCATATCAAGAAGTCTGCTCAAATCTTCAAAAGAACGACCTATATATAACTCTGTAATATTATGAATTTGCCTTATTAAAGCTCTTTCCTCATCCGTTATATCTAAAGATTCCAAAACTTGCTCTCCTTCGGGCAATTTCAAAATATGATGCAAAATTGCCACCTTAAAAATTACAGGATCATTGGTCACCTCCTTTAAAGTATATGCAACTTCCAATCCGTGCTGAAAAAGCGTTATGCCCGTAACATGCTTTTCTTCACTCAGAAATTTTTTCGCGTCGGTATACGCCTGATCAACAGACAGTTTATCGGTAAAATTTAAATCGCTGGTCAAAAAATTGAGGGTAGTCATATTCTTTCTCGAAATATTTAAACTATTCTAAACCTTTTATTGCCAAATTTCCAATTGATCTCTAAAGTATGTAGCGACTTTAAGCAAAATTATGGAAAAGGAATTAAATAAACTGCAAAAAGACGCCTTAAATGATATTTCCGTCGCCGATTCAATTAATATACTCCAGGATATTGAGGTAAAATACATAGGAAGAAAAGGATTAATTAATGAAATTTTAAAGGGTTTGAAAGATTTACCGGATCAAGAAAAAAAAATCATAGGGCCGCTTTCAAATAAGGTAAAACAAGAATTCATTTCTGCCCTGGAAAAAAAGAAAAACCATCTTGAAGCAGTCGAAATTGAAAAACAATTAAAAGATGAAATTTTTGATATAACGGTTCCGGGCAACGCGCGACCCATAGGCACCATTCATCCACTTTCACAAATCCAGTTCGAATGTGAAAATATTTTCAATCAAATGGGATTCGCCGTCATGGACGGTCCGGAAATTGAAAGCGAATATTATAACTTTGAAGGACTAAACATTCCTGCCGACCACCCGGCCAGAGACATGCAGGACACTTTCTTTTTGTCGGACAAACATGAAGAAAAACATGGCGGTCTGGTTTTACGCACTCAAACTTCACCGGTGCAAATTCGAACTATGGAAAAATACGGGGCTCCGCTTCGCGTCATAGCGCCCGGACGCACTTTTAGAAACGAGGCGACAGATGCTTCTCACGAGCACACCTTTAATCAGATTGAAGGATTAATGATCGACAAAAACATTTCCCTCGCGAATTTAAAGGGAGTCATGATGGAATTTTTGACCAGACTGTTCAGAAAAGAAGTCAAAGTACGATTCAGGCCCGGATACTTCCCCTTTGTCGAACCCGGTCTGGAACTGGATTTTTCTTGTTTACTTTGCAATGGCAAAGGCTGCAGTGCCTGCAAAAGAACCGGCTGGATAGAATTCATGGGATGCGGGATGGTTCATCCGAACGTACTTAAAGCCGGTGGCGTAAACAGCAATAAATATCAGGGTTGGGCTTTCGGCTTCGGCCTGGAAAGGCTTGCCATGATGCGATACGGCATAGAAGATATTCGTCATTTTAACAGCGGCGATTTAAGATTTTTGAAACAATTCAAATTATGAAAATATCATTAAAATGGCTGAGGGAATTTACAGACATTCCTGAAATGGAGCCCGAAGAACTTGGTAAAATTTTTACGCTTCGCACAGCTGAAGTGGAACATGTCATAGACCAAAAAAAGAGCTTCGAAAACATGGTCATAGGAAAAGTGGAATCTGTCGAAAAACACCCCGATGCCGACAAACTTATTGTCACCAAAACGAACATTAGCGACAAAACGGTTCAAATAGTTTGCGGCGCTCCCAATGTTAAAGAAAACATGTTGGTTCCGATCGCGTTACCCGGGTCATACGTCCGCTGGCACGGCGAAGGCGATCTGATTAAACTTGAAAAAGCTAAAATTAGAGGAGTGGAAAGTTTCGGCATGATTTGTGCCGGCGAAGAAATCGGTCTTGAACCCGATCCCGAAGGCATCGTTGATTTAAGTCATTTAAATGTTGAGGCGGGCACTCCCCTCGCTGAAGCTCTTGGAATGGATGATATTATTATCGACATCGACAACAAATCCCTCACGCACAGACCCGATTTATGGGGGCATTACGGTATTGCGCGAGAAATGGCCGCCATTTTTAAAACCGAACTGAAACCTTTTAAAACGAATGTTTCATATCCGGCGGCAGATGAAAGTGAGCTTAAAATCGAAGTAAAAAACCCGGATTTATGCCCCAGGTACACCGGCGTAAAAATTACTGACGTTAAAATTGAATCTTCTCCAAAATGGCTGCAACAAAGACTGCTTTCAATCGGCCACGGCACATACAACAACATTGTTGACGCAACAAATCTTGTCATGGAAGAACTTGGCCAACCGCTTCACGCATTTGATGCGGCAAAAATAAAAGGGGGAATAGTTGTAAGAAGAGCCAACAAAGACGAAAAAATGACAGCATTGGATGGAACGGAAACCAAACTGCAAAACGAAAATCTTGTCATTGCGGACTATGAAAAACCGGTTGCATTGGCCGGTATTATCGGCGGTGAACATTCGAAAGTAGACGAATCAACAACAGAACTGATTTTGGAAGCGGCCAATTTCGCTCCGGCAAATGTAAGAAGAACATCGACCGAACTTGGAATCAGAACGGATTCTGTACAACGCTTCGAAAAAAGTCTTGATCCCAACTTGCCTTCAAAAGCAATGGATAGACTTTGTGAATTAATTTTAAAACTTTGCCCCGGCGCTAAAATTGTATCCACCAAAAAAGACGTCAAAAATTTTGATGAAAGCCCAACATTGGTAACGATAGATTTAAACAGAATCAATTCCAAAATCGGCGCTGATGTACCGAAAGAACAAGTTATAGACATTTTAACCCGTCTTGAATTCTCGATTATAAAAAATGATTCAAATTTGGTGTCCGTGGAAGTACCAAGCTTTCGCGCGACCAAAGACGTTTCACTTGAAGACGATTTAACCGAAGAAATAGCAAGATTATACGGATATGAAAACATTGAACCTGTATTACCCGATCAACCGATAAAAATCCCCGAAGAAAATATTGAAAGAAAATTAAAACATTATGCCAGACAAATTCTTTCAAAAGGACTGGGTTTTAACGAAGTTTATCAATACTCCTTTTACGGCAAACAAGACATAGAAAATTGCCTTTTGCCTGAGGAATTGCATATAAAAGTGGATAACTATTTATCGGAAGATCAAACGCATATGCGTATAAGTTTGATCCCGAATTTACTGAAAGTTGTTGGCAAAAACATTAGTTTTGAAGATAAAATAAACATTTACGAAATAGGTCATACCTATGAAGATCTGCAAGAATATTTTCCGAAAGAAGAAAAAAAGATTTGCGGAATCATTGCCGCCAACGCGAAAAAATACCGGGGCACACCTTTTTATGAAGCGAAAGGCGCACTTGAAAGCCTGCTTTCTTTTTACAATTTTGACGATTTGGAACTAAGAAAAGGTGAATCTCTTTGCACTTATGCTCATCCAAACAAATATGGAGCATATTACGATAAACAAGGAACAGAAATTGCTCGTGTTTTCGAATTGCACCCTTTGGTAGCGAAAAAATACAATTTGGATAAAGTTAAAATTGCCGCCTTTGAAGTAAATTTCACGGCTTTGGCCGCAAATGGATGGGCGGATAGTAATTACGAACCGGTTTCAAAATATCCAAGCATAACTTTCGATGTTTCCGTTGTAATTGATAAACAAGTGGAAGTCGGACAAATAATGGATCAGATCAAAAAATCCGACAGGGAATTGATTAAAGAAATTGTACTTTTTGACCTTTATGAAGGCGAAAACATACCGGTTAACAAAAAATCCTGCGCCTTTACTATAACCTTACAGGCAAATGACAGAACATTGAAAGATGAAGAAATGAAACGTATACAACAAGACATTTTTGACAGATTGCAAAAACTGGGGGGTGAAATACGAGGTTTGAAATAGTACTGCCATTAAAGCAAAAACTCAGCCCAAAGCGGCCGACAGATTGCTTTTTAAAGCCAAAACTGCTAATATGCAGGCTGCTTTACGCAAAAAAAATTTAATAACCACTATGTCTGAAGATAATTTCCATTACAGACCGTTAAATCAATCGAAACGACCCAAAAAAAGCGGCATAAAACTGCCAAAATTCCCTCAATTCGGAAAAGGTAACAAACCAAACTGGAAGCAAATATTAATATGGCTGGCATTACTGGCCGGAGGCGGTTTTTTACTTGCCGTCATTCTATTCATTTTAATGATTGCAATTGTCAGTATAGGCCTGCCCGACGTTAATGATCTCGACAAACTCGGCGTGGCGGAATCCACCACCATTTACGACCGTGAAGGAGGAATTCTTTATGTGAAACACGGCGGTGAAAACCGAAAATATGTGGCATATAATCAAATATCGGAGCATATAGTGGACGCGACGGTTTCAATAGAGGACGATCAATACTGGAAACATTCGGGATTCGATCCCATTGGTATTATGCGCGCCCTGGTGAACAACACATTAAATCTTGGCCCCCAACAAGGAGGATCAACTTTAACCCAGCAATATATTAAAAACGCGTTCCTGACCAACGAAAAAACCTACATGCGTAAAGTGAAAGAATTGATTTTGGCTTTAAGACTGGAAAGGGAATTCAACAAAGAGGAAATAATGGAACTGTATTTGAACAAAATTCCATATGGAAATAATGCTTTTGGCGTAGAAAAAGCGTCTCAGGTTTATTTCGACAAACCAGCCGCCGAATTGGACGTGGCCGAAGCCGCGATTCTCGCGTCACTGCCGAAAGCCCCCACTTATTATAATCCTTACGGCCAGCATAAATATTCGCAGTTGACAAAAACTTTTGAAACAAATGAAATAGAATCAAGAAACATTCAAAGTGAGGCCGACCTGAAAGATAATGAATTTTTGCGTGGATTAATCGGCCAAAATATTTCACTTAATGACAACCGAGAAATATACATTCAGGGCCGAACCGACCTGGTTTTAAGAGCAATGGAAGATAACGGATACATTACGGCCGAAGAGAAAAAGGCCGCCCTCGACAAATTGCAAAATTTGGAATTCAACGAATATAAAGACACAATTCAAAATCCACATTTTGTTTTTTATGTTATTGAAAAACTTGAAGAAAAATATGGCAAAGAAATCGTGGAAAGAGGAGGCTTGCAAGTTTACACGACATTGGATCCCAATCTGCAAAACGCTGCAGTAAGCGCGATTGAAGAAGGAGCCGAACGCAATACCGCGAATTACAATGCCAAAAATGCCGGACTCATTTCTCTTGATCCCAATACCGGTGAAATTTTGGCCATGGTCGGATCAAAAGACTATTTCGCCGAAGACATTGACGGAGCAGTAAACGTTACAACCCAATTCAGACAACCTGGGTCATCTTTCAAACCCATTGTTTTCGCGGAAACTTTTTATAATAGACATGCTCCCGGATCAATTATTTTTGACGCGAAGACAAGTTTCGGAGGTACTTATCCCAACAATTACGATGGAAATTTCATGGGACCGATGAGCATTAGAAAAGCTCTTGGGCAATCAAGAAACATTCCCGCCATTAAAGGATATTTTCTTGCGGGTGAACAGGAAGAAATAATTGGATTGGCCGAAAAAATGGGAATAGAATTTTTGGATCCGACTCTTGATTACGGTTGGCCGCTTGCGCTCGGAACAGCTGAAGCCAAACCGATCGACATGGCCGGAGCCTTTGGTGTATTTGCAAATAATGGAATTTATCATGAACCGTTTGCAATTCGAAAAGTTGAAAACACCGACGGCGAAGTCCTTGAAGAATGGGATGCGGAAAACGCCACGGGCGAGGAAGCTCTTGATCCTCAAATTGCATATTTAATTACTGACATTTTATCTGACACCAGTGTAAATATTGGCGAATCACTAACAATTCCGGGGCATCGAGTCGCGGCAAAAACAGGAACAAGTAATATAAAAGAAGGAAACACCACTTTACCGCGCGATCTTTGGACGATCGGTTATTCACCGCAAATAGTTACAGCCGTCTGGGCTGGGAACAACAAAGCGTCTGACGGTAAATTATACGCCACGGCAAGTGGATACGGCGCGGCCACGCCCATTTGGAGAAATTACATGATCGCAGCGCATTCAAATATACCCGCAGAAGATTTTGAAGTACCAGAAGGCATAACCAGAGTAGCTATTTCCAAACTTACAGGTAAATTGCCGGGGCCATCGACACCGGAAGATCAAATAACCGAAGAAGTATTCGCTTCATTCAGCGTACCGACCGAAGTGGACCCGGGCTCGGTAAGTGTTGATATAGACACACGTAACAATCAGCTGGCAAATGAATATTGTCCGCCCGCACTTGTTGAACAAGTTACTTATTTGACCATAACCGACATTGCCGATTACCCAAACTGGGTGGAAGGTGCCAATTCTTGGCTTGAAGCAAATAAAGACGCACTGGCAGAACAATACAGCAACGTGTTTTTCGGATCCCCTCCCGAAGAAGAATCCAATCTTTGCACCGAAGAAGCCCTTGAAGACGCGCCCGAAATTCGCATAGATGATCCGGACAACAATGACACTTACACTATAGGTGAAAATCTTAAAGTCAGAGTATCAGTCGACGCTCCCAACGACGTGGAAAAAGTTGAATTCTTTTTGGATGACGTACTGAAAAACATTGCCAGAGAAAGCCCATACAGCGGAATAATCAGAATGCCGAAAAACGAAGAATCGGGACAAAGTCATACTTTATCGGTCACAGTTACCGACACCCTCGGTTACACCGATGATGCTGAAATAATAATCACAGGTGACTCTGAAACCTCAACCGACACCGGCGAAAATGACAATACGGAAGCGGAAACCGAGCCCGAACTAGAGGTAAATGACCTTGAAAGAATCCGTTCTGAAGCAACAATCTAGACTAAATAAAATCCAAGTTTTATGTAATTTTCAAAGAAACGGTCAGTGATCGTTTTTGAAAAATTTGCTTTATTTGAGCCTGACAAGTACAATATTCAGGCTTAAAAAAACCAATGAAAATCACCGTTTTCGACAACATCTACAGCAAGG
>WJJQ01000036.1 GCA_014729615.1 Candidatus Peregrinibacteria bacterium
CCCCATCAGTGTCTTAGCTAACGCGTTAAGTATCCCGCCTGGGGAGTACGGTCGCAAGATTAAAACTCAAAGGAATAGACGGGGACCCACACAAGCGGTGGAGCATCTGGTTTAATTCGACGATAAGCGAGGAACCTTACCAAGACTTGACATCCCGAGAAGATTCCCGAAAGGGAATTGTGCCGTTAGGAACTCGGTGACAGGTGCTGCATGGTTGTCGTCAGCTCGTGCCTTGAGGTGTTCGGTTAAGTCCGTAAACGAGCGCAACCCTTGTCATAAGTTGCATTTTTCTTATGAGACTGCCGGTTTTAAATCGGAGGAAGGTAAGGATGACGTCAAATCAGCATGGCCCTTATGTCTTGGGCTACACAGGTGCTACAATGGCCAGTACAAAAGGCAGCCAAGGGGCAACCCGGAGCTAATCCCTAAAACTGGTCCAAGTTCGGATTGAGGGCTGCAACTCGCCCTCATGAAGCTGGAATCGCTAGTAAACGTGTATCAGCAATGGCACGTTGAATCCGTTCCTGGGTCTTGTACTCACCGCCCGTCAAGTCACGAAAGATGGGGGTGCCCGAAGTTCCCTTAGCTAATTGAGCGGGGACCTAAGGCAAAACCATTGATTGGGACTAAGTCGTAACAAGGTATCCGTAGGAGAACCTGCGGATGGATCACCTCCTTTCTAGGAGACACGGGACATTCACTTCGGTGAACTGTCCAAGGTCGACACCTTATCCGGCCTCGGCCGGACAAGGTTAGGACTTATTCTCTATTGCACTCTGAATGTTATCGAAAAACACCCGCTCAGTCGGGTGTTTTTTAAGTTTGCAATACCCGGTAAGCGGCCATACCCAGTAACAAGCCGTCAGTCTTGCGTTATTCTGTAATGTGTTATAAAAGAATAAGGGTGTTTATAAATAACTAAAAAGTAATGTCTATTCCAAACAGAAAATCGGGATTACGAGCGATTGAGCCCAGCGATTATCCACATGGTCCCATAAAAACTGAAGCAATTGATCCAAATAAAGAAAAAACTATTATTAATGAACAGAAGCGACTTATAGATGCCGAACTGCAAAAATTGGAAAGTAAATATTGTTTTGATGGCGATGTTTGGACAAAAATTCGGGCGTCCATAACCGGTATGGGATTGGTTATGCCGGAAGATATTGATTTCATTAACTATGTTATTGCGCAACTGGTGTATTTGAGAATAAATGGAACTACGACAGCAACTGTCATTGAAAGAATGGGAAAAATTGATCAGGCTAAGGCTTATTATATGGACCAATTGGCAGATGAAGACAGAGAAACTTTAGATACGATTAGATTTGATGAGGACACTTTTGATGGTGAAAAATGGCTTCGTTAGCCGGTCTGGCGAAATAAATATTGCAAATTTGCCCAACATATATATAATGCATAGGCTTTTTAAAAATTAGTGTCTGATTTGTGGGGCCTTAGCTCAGCTGGTAGAGCGCCTCGTTTGCACCGAGGAGGTCAGGAGTTCGACTCTCCTAGGCTCCACCAAAACATTTATCTGCACGCTATTACGGCGTCAGCTTGGAAAATTTTTTTGTAATATTGTACATTTAAATGTTTTAAATCCCTTGAAAGTAATTTGGGCGTGTAGCTCAGCTGGTTAGAGCGCGTCACTGATAATGACGAGGTCGGAGGTTCAAGTCCTCCCATGCCCACCATTTATAGGAAGATAATGCAGCCAAAGACATCACAATACGTAGTAAACGGCATTATACTTAATGTTGTTTTTACTTTTTTCATGGGTCTTGCAACGTTTTTGCTAACCGTAATTTTTGGAGTTTTGTTTGTGCAAATTTATGGTCTCTTTAATCCGCATTTAGGGCCAAAGATTGTTTTTGTATACCTTTTTTCAATACCCTACATAATTCCGTTTGCCGGTTTATTTGCATTTGCGGCCAGTTTTTGGATTATGAAATTGACCATTAAAAGGTTGTTAAAGGAAAGTGGCAAGCTGGATCTGAATAAAACGCTTGTGTATGTAGGTATGGTTAATTTGGCATGGATTGCTTTAACGGCATTGCCGGGGCTTTTAAACGTGTCTCTTCCATATATATTTTCATGGTGGAGCATTGCATTTATGGCCGTACAATTGCTACTTTTGGAAGTAAGCTGCTACGCGGGCGCGAAAATGGCGTTAAATAAGTCTAAGTAGGTTTTAAAACTGTATTGGCCAGACAATTATTTATTGATTCGACAGTGGAGCGAATTTTTTCAGTCAATGCTTCGTCGTGCGGCTGTATCTGGTCTTCTTTTGCAGATAATACCGCTTGTCTGTTAGCCTGTATATCATCATGAAGCTTGTTCAGGCGCTCTGCATTTTCTTCAAGCGCTTTTTGTTCGTTTTCCATTTCTAAAATATTTACTTTTAAAGATCTAATTTCCTCAGTTTCCCGGGTTTTATTATCTATGCGTAAATTTAACACCTTGTTTTTTTTAGCTTTTATTAACTGTTCCAGTTTAAACAATCTTACTTCAAGCTCTCGTTTTTCTTGAATAATCAAAGCGGGGATTTTAATATCTGTAATTCTTAAAAATGTGTCTATTTGAGCTAAAGCAATTTGAAAATCATTGCTTGCATAATATTCTTCAACAGAGCCTTTTAGTTGGAGTTTGCTTTTCATAAGACCGCGCGTATTTTCGTCCGGTGTTTTGAATGGAGTCAAATATTTGTCGTAAACAATAAGGAAAGGCACTAAGGGCGCAATGGCGTATAAACCCTGAATGTCCATTTCAAAATACCATTCGAGTACCGCGATTAATCCCAGGTAAGTTGCTGAACCAAATCCAAAAGATTTTAGTCCTCGCGAAAGGCGTGCTCCAAGCTCATCGAAAATGCTTGGTATTTTTTGCTTAAGCGCATCCTGAATTTTTGTGTATTTTTCTTCAAAGGGAATATCTTTTCCCAAAATTGGATCGATGATGCCTTGAAGTTCGTATTTAAGATAAAGGCCATAACTGCCTTCTCCCGTCATGGCTTCATAACCTTCTCTAATTTTTTCTTTTAACAGTTCTTCTGCCACCAGTTCTTCATATGAGGGGATGAATTGTTGAACATTTGTATCGGCGTCAGTAACTATTTCACCCGCTTCACGGTATGGACTTATTTTTTTTGTCATGGGTTGTGTCAAAGGTGTGAATTTTACTAAAGGCAAAAAGATAAAACAAGTTCATTTGAAAATGGTATATATGTTATATTGACGATATGGATAAAGGAAATTGTAAACCTTGGGAAAAAATCAGTGAGGAAACTGTTTTTGAAAATCAATATTCAAGATTGAATAAAAAAACATTTATTTTGCCACATGGGAAAGAGTCCGATTATTTTATTCACGGCACAAATGAAGAAATAGTTACTGTATTTGCAATAACAAAAGACGGAAAAATAATTTTGGCCAGGCAGTACAGGCCCGGCCCTGAAAAAGTGTTGGATGAAATTCCGGGTGGGCTGGTGGATCCGGGAGAGACTGCAGATCAAGCGGCGGAACGTGAGTTAGAGGAAGAAACCGGATACAAGGGGCGTATGGTGCATTTGGGGTCCACTTATTCAGGTGCTTATTCGGTAAAAGTGAGGCATTGCTATATTGCGTTGGATTGTGAAAAAATGCATGATGGTAAACAAGAGGAAAATGAATTCATCGATGTTGTTTTAATGAGCCGTGAGGATTTTGAAAAACAAATGGCTGACAAAACATTAACCGCTTTGGAGGGTGCTCTTATGGGTCTAAGATATTTAGACTCTATTCAACGGTAATGATCCGTTCCGGCAAAATGCTTTTTTCGGTTATTCCGAATTCTTTTAGTTTTCGGCTGTAAAGCATGATGGTGTCAACGTAAGTGGCATGGCTCCAGGTCAGGGGAGCGACCGATAAATGCTGGCCTGTATATGGATTGATTTGTTCGGGCAATACGAATGTTGTATCCGCTTGATCTGTTGCCCAATTAATTAAATCAATAGCTTCTTTAAAATTTTCGTCATCCCGGTCTTTTGAAATGTGCATCAGCCATTGGGATATCCATAAAGTCGTAATAATCCAGGGGTTCCCCGGTACTTCAGTAGGATAATCACCAATTGCGTGATAACCGTCTCTTTCATAACGGGCTATTCCGCCAATATCCGTTTTGACGGATAATTTTTCTTTAATTCTACGCATGGTTTTCATAACTCTCATGTCTGTGGGAGGCAGCACGTCGAACAGCCAGATGCCGCTAATGCTGGCATCCGCCGTATAATCCTTAACTAGTTCACCTTGTTCGTTGTAGGTTAATTTTTTTACAAATGTTTCGTGTTTTTCGCAATACATATTTTTCAGTAAAGCATCCTTAATTAACGCGGCTTCCTTCATATATTTTTCGTAATGACGGTCGTGTCCAACGGTGTTTAGCAATTCCGCGGCGCATTCCAACGCTTTCACTATGGTTGCGACCGTCCATGTAAAAATGCCTCTTTGTTCTTCCCATAAATCGTAGCAGGGATTAGGTAAATTATCTTCTTTGTTTTTGTACTGACATAGGAAATTTGCGGCTTTAATTACAAAAGTCTCGGCTATCGCTTGCATGAATTCAATGTCATGCACATGCTGATAATGATTCCATAACGCAATAATAATCAGCGCGGTTTCATCCGCCTGCAAAGGAATAAATTCGGGATCCTCTTTTAACCATGGGTGCCAGGTGGACCCAACTGATCCGTCCGGATTATACTTTTGTCTTAAGTAACCTTCAGCAGTTTGTATTCTTCGGCAAAATTCAAAAAAACGTTTGGTCACTTCAATGTATCCCGCTGAATCTAAAGCATGAGCGACAAGAGCACCATCGCGAGGCCACATGTAGCTGTACGTGTCCTTGTTGAATTTCATAATGTCTGTGTCGTTTGCGGCCAGAATGGCTCCGTTTTGGTCTATTTGAGATCGTATTAAAAGCAGGCTTTGCTTAAAAAGCATTCTGATTTTTTCGGGCACTCCTTCAAAATTAAAATCTTGTTTATTAACCCAATTTCGCCAATAGTTTTTGGTGTAATCAATCATTTCATCGGTGGATCTTTGAAATACATTGGCATTTAAAATTTCCACTTCATCTTCGTTTTCGCCGGCGCAAATCCAAACACGCAATTTGTTGCACTGATGTGGTCCGAGCATTGTATGCAGACCAAATGTGGCGTCAACCGAACCCTGTTCAATGGGGTGACCTCCAAGTACGCCGTCCTCGGCGTCACGCCAGGTTCCCTCAAGGCCACGGAATTCACTTTTACCCGTCGCGTATTGCTGAATACCCGCCGTGTCGGATTCTCCGTTTACCAAAAAGTACCTGTTGAATTTATAGAACATTAAATAATTTCCTTTCGGATAATAATAAACGGTGTCATTGCTTTTTATACCGTATAAATGGAAATCGAAATTGAAAAAAATGCGTAATTTTCGTTCGCTGTCGGCGTGATTCTTTACATAAATTTCTCTAATCAAAATATTTTTCATCGCGTGCACACAGTCAATGAAAGTGATTTCCAGGTTCCATAGATTCGACTTAACTTTCGTTTCGCTGACAAGTGTTTCCGGCAAATACTTGCTTTCACCGTACCAGTGATCATCGTCGAGCCAGGTAAAGTTGCCGCTTTCTTCTTCGAAAATCCCAATGCGATGATAATGTCCGAATGTGGTATGGTCTTCCATTCCAACATAGGGAAAATAAAAATCATGGATCAGGCCTTTCTTATCCATATTTACAAGCATATGTCCGTTACCCAGTACTACCGATCTTGGCATTTTTTGTTGATTTTATTTTCTATTAAATCCTCGAATTTCGCGAGAATGTTTCTGTAACTAATATACGCATCATATGGAGTTTCGAAAGGTGAAAAATACTTATGTACGTCTCCGTCGCTCCAATATTTTGTTGACATGTAGTAAAAGTGGTCCGATGTTTGAAGCTTGCGCCAAATATCTTTCAATTTATTGTCGCGGGTTTGCATGACTTTCTTTTCCATGGAAAAAATGTGATTCATGGATGATTGCTGCATGCTGTTTTCAAGCCAGGCTGACATATCACGTTCCATATCGGCCCATGAAATGTGATGCGGAACATCTAATTCTTCGGCGTGCTCAAGGTCGTTAAGGGATTCCGACGGAGTGCGGAATTTTATATGATTCTTAAGGCAGGCGTCGGGTAAATGTCTCATGAATTCAAAAATACCGGTATCTTCCCACTGATGCTCACCGAAGGTTTCGAAATCCATGAACAAATTAATGTGGTCTCCATAATTGTTGTAAACGAAGTTTACGAATTTTTCGACGGTTAAAGGATGCTCCGACCAGTGTTTGTTTGAAAATCTAAATGCTATGTCGTCGGATAGTTTGTAATTCTTTAGCAATAAACCGAACTTCTCATTCGGTACCACATATTTTGGTGGTCGATAAGTCAGGTTGGGGGATTTGCCTTGCAAAACGGGATCCCATCCTTCCAACAGTACACCTTTGAATCCGAGTTTGTTTGCTAAATAGGCAATGTCGTTGTTATATACAAGCTCGGTGTTTCTGAAAACTTTTGGCTTTAGACCAAACAATTTATTTATTAAATTTGTATGTTTTTTTACCTGTCGAGCAAATTCAGGTCTGCTGAATAATGCCGCGAAGCTGTGATAATAGGTTTCGGCCAGAAATTCAACATTCCCGGTGTCTGCTAAATCCTTGAATGACTTTAATACTTTTTTGCCGATTTCGCCGTATTCCATGCATTGTTCCAAAAAGGTTCCGGTTATACTGAAACTTATTTTGAATTCGGGATGCAGCTTGATAAGTTCAAGCAGTAGCATGTTTGATGGTAGATAGCATTTGTGCGCCACTTTTTCAAAAACAGCTTTATTGGTTACGCGTTCGGGACCTTCGAAAAATTGCTTTTCACTTTCCAGGTCAAAAACTGTATATTTTGATACGCGATATGGTTGATGCACCTGAAAATAAAAGCAAATTTGTTTCATAATGTTGTGTAAATATTTTTAATTTTTAATGCCTGATCATGCCATTCCAAATTGTTTAAATCTCTTTTGGAAAGATTTATTAGGTCATGGTTCATTGGTTCGTATTTAAGAGTGGCCACAATTTTGTTTGCCATTTCGTCCGTGTCCCAAAAATCGACTTTCAGCATGTTTGGAATGACTTCGCTTACCCCACTTTGGTTTGAAACTAAAACGGGAGTACCGTTTTGTATGGATTCAAGCGCGACCAGGCCAAAAGGTTCGGAAACCGAGGGCATTACGAAAAGGTCGGCGTTTTGAAAGGCGCGGTCAATATCGGCACCTCTTAAAAATCCTGTAAAAAGAACGTTTCTATCAATTCCCAAATCGTGCGTAAGGTGAATCATCCGCCCGAGCATGTCACCCGTGCCCGCCATTAAAAAGACAGTTTCAGGCAAAAAACGCGCAACTTTTGCCGCTGCCTGCAAAAAATATTCCGGTCCTTTTTGCATTGTTACCCTTCCCAGGAAAAGCACTTTTTTGGCGGATTCTTTAAAATTTTTGGTTTGGTATTGTTTAAAGTTTTTTGTTACGGCGTTATGAACGACTTCAATTTTTGAAGCGGGGATTTTGTAATGTTGAACTATTTTTCGTTTCGTGTAATCGGATACGGCAATAATTTTGTCGGCATGTTCGAATCCCATTTTTTCAAGTTCGAAAATGTATGGGTTCGGATTTTCGCCCGACCTGTCCAATTCTGTCGCATGAATATGAGCAACAAAAGGTTTTTTACTGATTTTTTTACCGTTGATGGCAGCTTTGTAGGTTAGCCAGTCATGAGCATGAATTATATCATGGTCGTGTTTTGCCGCCATGGGGCCCGCCAATTGGCTGTATCTTTCAACTTCTTGAAAAAGGTCACTGCCATACATTGAAGCGTTTTTGATATTTACCAGATTCTGGGTGTAATGATGTTCACCCTCATAAGCCAAAACGGGGCAATTGATTTCGGTAAACTCTATATCTTCGTTCGACGACAAGTCTACGATGTTAAAGTTTTCTGATTTCATTTGAGGCGCTCTGGGAAGTACGAGGTGTATCTTGGTGTTATGTCGTAAAAGGCCATTGACTATTCCTTCGCAGGCCACCCCCAGGCCACCGGAGTTGAATGGGGGAAATTCCCATCCATACATTAAAATCCGCATTTTTGTTTTTGTATTGGTTTTATTACATAATTATATCATTTTTGGGCTGATTTTGGAATGGATATATTTACGAAAAAAAATGACATTCTTGTCATCATTTAATGTGATTATGCAATAAATGCTAGTTTTGCGCATCCCTCACCTCCTGGGATGCCCAGTAAGAACACCCGGTAAGCGGCCATACCCAGTAACAATACTGGGTAACCCCACCTTACTTGGTAAGTGAAGGGAATGGTTTTAACTTTCGGTGCCGAAATAAACCTCTTGCAGTCGTTTGTCTTTTTTTATCGATTCAGGGTCACCTTCAATGTATTTTTCGCCGTCGACAAGTACTATAACCCGATCTACAAGAGAAAAAAGAAATTTAAGATCGTGTTCAACGATGATAATGGATCTTGATTCATCCTCCATTAAGGATTTTATTAAAGATGCAAGTTCCTGGCGCATTACGGGTGCTACACCGGCGGTCGGCTCATCTATTAAAAGTAGTTTACCTCCGCTTATGCGAAGTCTAAGTAATTCAAGCAAGCGCAGTTGGCCGCCGGACAGTACTCCCGCAACGGATTTTTTGTGTCCGAGTAAATTAACGTCGGATAAAAGATCGCAAATTTGCCGATCTGCCTGATTGCGCATTTTTCTAGAAAAACGCCACCACCATGGGTACTTTTCTTTGTGCTCGATTGCCAACATTAAATTTTCTTCAACGGTCATTTCTTTGAAAACTCCGGCTTGCTGAAAACTTCGACCTATGCCTTCCACTGCTCTATGATGTGCGGAAAATCCGGTTATGTCATTTTCATTGAATAATAGCGAACCCGATGAATTTTTAATGAATCCTGAAACAGCATTTAACAATGTTGTTTTGCCACAACCGTTTGGGCCGATGATGCCGACAATTTCACCGGGTAAAATGTCTAAGGAAATGTCGTGTAGAATGGTTGTTTTTCCGTAACTTACATGTATGTTTTCGAGTTTTAACATTATATTTTTCGAGATGAAGTAATAAATTTAGGTGATAAATTGATTAATAAAACAATTAATAAAAGAGAATAAATGACAAGACGTGAGTATCCTAAAATGGCCGATGGTAAAGGGAAGAACCTTAGCAGTTCAGGTATGTAAAACACGAACACGGTCGATAAAATTAGCAAAGTAACTTTGGGTCGATGCGCCATGATGGCAATTGTCAAAAGTAATATTAAATAGTGTAAGCCGGCGAAGCTGGGGGCCAAAAATTGGACTCTCCACAAATAAAGCGAAGTAGAAAAACTGAAAACAACTGCCATCGTAATCATTATTCCGAGAATAATTTTATTGGGATTAATCCCTAACGCTTCCACTGAAATGTTGTTTTCCTTCATGGCCCGTAATGCTCTGCCGTATTTCGTCTGAAAAAACAGCCATTCAAAAACCAAAACAATTAATGCGAATAAAATCGTTACAAATAATAATGAAGGAATGCTGTTTGCAATTTCAGGTCTGGGAATACCGGGGATTCCAAGTAATCCGTTTGTTAAGTCGTCCCAACTTATTATAAGAGCTTCCACTGCGAGCATCGCGGCAAGACCTATGACCGCAAAACTGTCGTTTGAGACTCGTAAATAGAGGTAATAAAAACCAATTGCAATAATAATTGTTAGAAGAATTGCAATAAGCATTGCCACAAGGGGATTAAAGTCGCTTTTTTCTAGAATTGCGACTGTATAAGCGGAAACTTTTGCCATGACGGGGAATCCTAAAAAAAATATTCCACCAACAGAAACGAGCACCTGTAATGGCGAGCAGTTGATTAAAGTGTTAAAAAAGGCCAATAAAGTAACCAAAAAATAGCTCATTAGGTGTTTCTGGTTACAGAATAAAATAACCCCTGAGGTTTAAGAGTTAGTAATATAGTGGCAATTACAAATACAAAAACCATTTTCCATGATGCCGATAGTGAAAAGCTGTCAATTGATAATGATATTAATAGTTCAGGTATTAAAACAAGAATGTATGAAGCAACAATGGTGCCGCGATAATCGTTCGGCCCACCTACTATCAACGCGATAAATGACATTATAATTAGGTTCAGCCCGGCCAGGGGAGTGACCGCTGTATACATTCCTTTGAGCACTCCCACTAAACCGGCAATGGCCGTCGCCAAAAAAAATGTTATAAAAATTACCTTTTGGGTTTTGATTCCAAGGACAATTGCCAGATTTTTGTTGGATGAAGTGGCTCTAAGCTTGCGCCCTTCCGGTGTTGATCTAAGAATGAAAAGTCCTGTGGCAAACAGACAAATCCCCAAAGCAAGAGTTAAAATGCCGACATTTGTTACTGTAATTTCGGAAAAATTGTACGATTTTGTTTCAAATAAATTAATAAATCTTCCTTCCGGTCCGAAAATTATTGACAGTATGCTTTCAAAAAAAACACCTATGGTTAGGCTCATCAAAAGGCCCAAAAGATTTTGTTCACGATTAATGAATCCCCTTAGAAGCAAGTAGGTTAAAATAGTAAGGATTAGCGCAGCTGTCAAAAACAAAATGAAAAGCATAAAAATGTTTAGGTCCGTTTGAAGAAGACTGTAAACAATATATGCAAGGATCATGGCAACAGCGCCCAGGCCCACATGCATTATTCTGGTAACCGAGTATACAAGGAACAGGCCTGTTGCAAGCAACAGAACCTGTGTCCCTGATATTAAACTGTTTATAATGATTTGAGTGAATAATTCCATTTCTATGATTCTATTAATTTCATTTCATTATTAACTATTTCGTAACTTGCCGTGCCAACATTTTGAACGAAGGTATTGCCATTGAATTCAATTTTATCGGTAATCCAACCGCTGAATGTTTGTGTGTTCAGGGCATTTTTTACAGCCTCAACATTTGCGTCATTTTCAGCGATTAGTTTTGTCATTATGTTCAGTGCGTCCAAGCTTGAAGCAGTGTAATATGCGCCAAGATTGGTTAATTCGCCTTTAGTTGCAATAATGTCATCCATATATGATTTAAGTTCCGGTGAGCTTAAATTTGGAGCGTCGATTTGCACAAGCTTTCCTTCGAAATAGTCACTTGTTTCATTCAAAACTGTTTCTGTATTCCAGGCGTATTGAGTGACAAAGTTTGTGTCCCAATCGCCGGTTTCTTTGATTTGTTTTGCAAGCGATTCTGTTGTAATGCCCGGATTCGGATTAAGTAATACTACATCGGGATTTTGTGATTTAACTTTTGAAATAATGTTTCGTAAGTCGGTTGATCCCTTTGGGAATTCTTCATCAGCCACGATTTCAACTCCGTCTTCTTTTAATTGCTCAAGAACGATTTTTTGGATTGCAGCGTTATAATCGTTTTGTTCTGAAATAAGTGCCGCTGTTTCGAAATTGCTCATATAATCGGAGATTCCAAAAGCGACCCCGTTATCGCTATATGAAAGAGAAAAAAAGTTTTCACTGGCTCCTTCCAGCTCGGGGTTGCTGGACCAGCCGCTAAGAGCAACAACATTTTTTGATTCAAGCAGTGGAGCAATACCCAACGATTCAGATGAGCATAAACCTCCCAAAATAAAATCAACATTATCGAAGTCTGTTAATTTATTGAGGGCGTCAACGGCTCTGGCACCGTCGCATTGTCCATCTTCGTAAATCAGCTTGAATTGAACATTTTTATCTTTGTATTGTTGGTTGATTTTTTCGATTTCGTAATCGAGAACTCTTTGGGTTTCTACGCCAAAAGCTCCGGCATCGCCGGTTAAAGATAGAATAACACCAATTTTGTATTCCTGCATTTGATTTCCGCTGTCTGAGACGGAATCGATTTGTATTTGAGAATTGTCGACAGGTGCGTCGCAGGCGCTTAAACCGATGGTAGCAATAGTTGCTATTGCTATATATTGTTTTATATTAAACATAAAATATAGGTTAAGATGTATATGTTTATATGGGATGCGATCATAACAAGATAACAAAATATGTCAAACGTCAAGTTTGCAAAATTTTGATAAAGCTGATACTATAAAGAAGTACAGCTGTGTCGAAAAAATACAACATATGATAAATAATAATTCATTATTGCATTTACAATTAGATCAACTTGGTTTGAACGAGAAGGAAATTCTTGTATACACTGCTTTAAACAGAATGGGGACCTCGCTTGCTTCGTCGTTGGCGGTAAAAACAGGTATAAAGCGCACTTCCGTTTATGATGTGTTGAATTCCCTTATTGATAAAAACTTGATTGTGCAGTTTAAAATGCACGGATCCAGCTACTATGCCATTGATGATGTTCAAAAGCTGGTGCTTCTTCAAAAAGAAAGAATCAATACAGCCAATGATGCGGTTGAAATTTTAAAAGCCGAGCATCATAAAAATGATATTCAGGTTCAACATTTTTTTGGATTGGAAGGTTACAGGTTTATGTATAGGAATATTTTGGATAGTGAGCCAAAGGAATTGTTGGGTTGGATTAATCTTGATAATTTTCACACATTGATGGATTCACAAATTGAAAATCAATGGACAAAGCAGCGTATAGAAATGGGGATTTTTACGCGCTTAATTATGCAGGATACGCCATATGCACGTAATTTTCAAAAGCAGGATAAAGAAAGTTGTCGTGAAACCAGACTAATTCCGAAAGGTAAATATGATTTTAGTTCAAATTGCTTTTTATATCAGGAGCGCATTGTGTATTTAACCTCTCAGAAGCCTATTTCTGGAATTAGAATTCATAACGCCGAACTTTTTGAAATGAATAAGCAGTTTTTTGACATGGTGTGGGGAACGCTTAATAAAGTGACTGATTAACGCCAAATATCCAGGTCGCGACCCCATCGAATGTGATAGTTTGCCTGTATCATTTCTTCTCCTCTTTTTGTTGAAAAAGTTTTTTCTCCTTTATCCAGCCTTCTTGCTAAAAGCATGGGTTCGTCAAATATGTGGTTATTTTCCGGCTTTGCTTCATTTTGAACTGTAAAAAATTTGTTATCTGTATAAAATTCGTAATCAAATTCACCGAAAGGGTCCGTAAAGCGGCCCGCAGGTTTTAGGTGCCAACCGGGAACTTTGTCGCTTGTTTCATTGCCGACTTTTTCTTTACTCATTGTCATGTGATCCTTGATTTGATCATCTATTTTTGCGATTTCGTATCTGCGTATTTCCAGTTTGTATTGTTCTCTTATTTGTTTAATTGGTTTTCTTGTGATTGTTGTTGTTGAGTGTGTATCAAGTTCGTGACGGTCGATTTCCCATTTGTCGAAGGCGTAAATGTGTTGTTTGCCATTAACTTCAACGGCATATAAGTAATAGTTATAGTCAAACCGGCCACGCATTGTGGCAATGAATTTTATTTGCTTGTAGAGTGGCTCAAATTTAGAAACCTTGTCGAGGGAAGTTCTTTCCATTTGAGGAACATCGCCCATTGATCTTATAGTTACTTCTATTGTTTCAGGGATTTCCGGATGATCGTTTAATATTGAATCATTGTAACTGCCAAGTTGTTCATAAGGTTTTTTTATACGTATGCCTTTTGCTTTAAAATAAGCTTCGTAATCAAGCATAAATTTATCTACTAGCCAGTCACCATCATCTTCATATGACGAAAAATAATTTATATAAGGTTTACCTTGGTCCAATAAATAATTCAAAATAATGGCTTTTAGATCAGTATCTGCTATGATGCCGTATCTGATTTGCAAAACTTCTTCAAATCCTTTTACCGCATTTTTTACAAAATTGGCGTTATTTTTTTTATTTACGCTGAATTGGGGCGAGTTGGGGTCCGTATAAAATATCTGGTCGCTAACTTCACCCTGTATATATGTCGTTAATTCGCGCTCACGTTCTTCTGCCGCTTTTTTTTGCATATATTTTGAGTGTGCTTGGAAGCTAATTCCGGCTGTTGCAGCCATAACAGTGTAAATGGCCGCTCGAGTAGCCGCTCTTCTTTTTGTTGCCGCAAAAGTTGCAGGAAGTTGCCTTGTTTCTAAATAAATAGCCTGGAATTTTTTGCCATTAAAATATTTTGTCAGCTCTTGGAATTCAGGTACTTTGCTATATTTGGAGCCGGGTCCGCGCAGCATTTTTGTGATTATTTGGTCGTATACTCTTTGTCGATCCACTCCTCCATGAACAAAACGACCATGCGCTATGTCGCTTAATCTTATGGCGATTTCAGTAAGACCGTAATATGATTTTCTTGTAAGCTCATGTTCTGAAGAGTTTGATTTTTGCTGATCTGTTAAGAGTCCTTTAAAAATTTCGCGAGCAATTGGATTTTGCGTTGCGGCTCTGTGTAAATACTTGGCAATAAGTAGCGCGTCGACGTTATCGTCGGTTAAAGGGGGGAGGGGACCA
>WJJQ01000037.1 GCA_014729615.1 Candidatus Peregrinibacteria bacterium
ATAAATGACTGGAATCTCGACCTTGATTTATTAGTTCTTTGTCGGGCTTGGGTGAAGGAAATGCCGTATTGTCCGTAATAATTGGTAACCCCTTTTTTTTGTTTTTCATTCTTTCTTTATTTTTCACTTCTTCAACTTCTGCCGTAATTTTTTCACCGGCTGTCAATCTTATTACATCATCCGGCTTGTAAATCATTGTGCCTTCTTTCATTTCTTCGGTTAAAGGAGCGGTCCCCGGTTCCATCATGTAAAAAACATCATCTATTTGAAATAAAGTTCTAATGTGATTTCCCGTTTCCTGGAAATAAACGTTATTCCATCTCTCCGGATAAAGCTTTTGCAGCAACATTGCCGTGTATCTTGCTCTTGCCTGGCAATTGCCACGTTTCCCCTTGGATTTTCTATCCAGATAAACTGAAACCGAAGTGCTTGTTAATTCATATGCCGGGCCTTTTTCATCTTCCTCCGTGTATGAAACAATTTTGTTTAAAAATTCCCTGGTTGGTTTTACGGGTTTAATTTTTTTTAATTCTTCCACTTCATTGGCAAAAACCTCTTTTGCGTTTGCTATAATTTGGGGATCAACACCCATAATGATTTCTTCTGTTTTAAATACGTAGTCCGTAAAATCAATTTTTTCCCCGTTTTTTAATTTTTCAACAAGCTCTAATTTAAATTGTTTTATTCTTTCAGAATCAATGCGTTTATTGCGTTCCTCTTGGCGCATTTTTACAGCCATTTTGGCTTTTTCGTAACCTTCCAGAGCTTCTTCACTGACTTGATCCATATATTCCCGAACTTCTTCTTCCGTCATTTGTAATTCCAGATCATCTTCAATTTTTTCGACATAGGCAGGTTTGTTATATTCTGTCACGCCTTCTTTGCTTAAGATTGCAACGGGAGCCGCTTTAATATTTTGTTTTGGATAAAATGACCCCACCATTAAAGGTGTGTGTGCTAAAAGGGAAACGAGTATAGCCTTTTTAAATACGCTTTGCAGTTTTTCAATTGTTTTATCTGTTTTACTTTTGCTTTCTTTTTTTTCGGAGTTTTTTTGGATTTCCTTTTTTTCTTTTTTGTCAGCCATCAATTAATTTTTATTTTTTTCGTAATATTATATCATTTTTTTCATTTTATGGACAGTTTCTTTATATTCTTTGTTTTAAAAATACATGATTGTCTTAAAATATAATTTATGTTATAATAATACAATTAAATGGTCATAATTTATATCTTAACAAAATAATATGTCCAATATTAATAAGAAAACACCTGAAGAAATAACTTCATGTAAAAGGGAAAATGCTCCCAGAATAAAAAGCATTTTAAAGAAAGTTCATGCCGGCACGCTTGCCGTTTCTGTGGCTGTTAACTCTCTTTTGGCTATTAGCTGCGGCGATACAACATCTGATCCAAGAGATAAGATTACAATGACCGGTGGTGAAGGTGGATCTGCCGGCGAAATAGGTCAGGGTGGAACAGCCGGGATGGATGAAAAAGCCACGGCGGGACAAGGCGGTGAAGGTGGTTCCGAGGTAGACGAAGGTTCAATGGGACCGGAAGTAGACGAAGGTTCAATGGGACCGGAAGTAGACGAAGGTTCAATGGGACCGGAACCTCAAGGATCTCTTGGTCCGGATGGTCAATAGTATTACAATAAGAAAAATAAACTTTTGAATGCAATTGACACTATGCCTTATTGTAAAAAATGAGGCTGACAATCTGAATAAAAACCTTAAAAACTTTGAGCCGGTATATGATGAATTAATAATTGTCGATACCGGCTCTGTTGATGATACAAAATCGGTTGCGCGAAAATTCGGTGCAAAAGTTTTTGATTTTAAATGGATTGATGATTTTTCCGCGGCGCGAAATTTTGCCTTATCAAAGGCAACTAAAGAATGGATTATGATGATTGATGCGGACGATTCCATTCAGTTACATGACGCAGTTGGATTGAGAGAGGATTTGCGCGGTATGTCGCAAGATCAATGGGGAGTGTTATTGCCTTATCATCTTCGGCATTTTGGCGCGAAAAATCCATCTGTGGCTTTTTTGCCAAGAATATGGCGCAAGTCATTAAATGCTCGATATACTTTGAAAATTCATGAATACCTGGATTTAAAGCCGGAACAAATGAGTCGTTTTTTGCGAAAGGATTATCCGATTACACATACAAAAGCGGATGATTTGTATAGAAAAAGTTATGATAGAAATATTGCAATTCTTGAGAAAGCACATCAATCTGATCCCGATGAACGGAGGTATGTGTTTTTTTTGGGACATGATAATCATAAAAGCGGCAGGTTGGAGGAGGCTTTAAAATATTATGCAAAATATGCCAAAATGAAGAATACCAATAGTCATGAACTTAATCGGGTTTTATATTTTTCTGGGAGGATTTATCGCGGGCAAAAAAAATTTGATGAATCCATTGAAATGTTTAAGCGCGCTATTGATGCGCAGGACTCATTTGTTGAGCCTTATATAAATATCGCGGAAATATATGAAAGCAAAGGTGAAATCAAAAAAGCTTTGGAGTATTATTTAAAAGCCATGAAATGTGAAAAACCAAGAACGCATGTATTTATTAATGAGGCATTATATGAGGATTATGCCGAAACAAAGGTTATGAAATTATTAGAATCCACCAATGTTTAAGTTACTTTTAAAATTTGTTCGGTGGTTTTTATCCTTCAAAAAAAGGACTCTATTAATAGTTCTTCAGAATAACAATGAACTGAGATCCGGTGGAGGGTTTATTACTCAGGTGCTTGAAATAACTATGGGAAAATTTTCATTTAAGAAAAGAAAACTGGATGTTTTTGAGAATTTGAAAACTGCTGAGGCCGAAAAAGCATCCGGCAAAATGAAAAAACTTTTAAAAATACAAGCAATACAATTTAGAGATTGTAATACGGAATTGAAGTTTAGTGAAAATGCAAAAAAAATGATTAAGCTTTACCGTCAAAATTTTTCAGCTAAAAATGTTGCGATGGTGGTTGCTGTGAATTTTTCATTTATTGAAGATTTACTGGGCGTACTTGGAAAGGTCATGGGGTATACGAAAAAAAATCTATTCTACAAACTTTCCGTTGATGTTTCCAATATTGATTTGCACAGTGAAATTGCGAGAAACGTGAGGAAAACTGTCATTACGCGGTTGTTTAATAAATTGTTATTTAGAGCGGGGCTGTTTTTTTGGAAATGGAGAGCAATGAATAAGTTGCTTAACAAGGCTGTCGAAAATCGGGATATGCAATTTTATTTTGTAGATGGGATTCGTCCCATAAAAAGTTTATTGAATGATGTCAAATTTGAGAATGGTGATTATGTTGCCATTGTTGATAATAATTATTTGGGAGTGAAGACAAACAGGTATTTGCAACGCAGGGTAAACCGAAAAGTGATGGTTTTGACGGATGAGCGGGGCAATATAAAGCAGGCTAATGTTAATCTTGAAATTGAATTGTTTAATGCAAATAAATTTAATTATCCTCTGAATGGTGTTTATCAATCAGTGACAAATATTTATGTTCCATATGATGAAGAAAACTTTGAAATCGAAAATAAATTGCTGCCGGGGGAAAGTAAATTAATTACAATTAATTATGTATTGGATAAAAATTATTTTGAAAATGAATATGTTTTTAAATACATAAAGCAACCGGGAGTAAAAAACGAATTTTTTTCGGACACTATTATATTTCCTTTAAATAAGGCATTGTCTGCTGATAATAAAAAAGTGGTTATAAGGGAAAATACGGCTTTGCTTGATCCGACTCAAATTGAAAAAGATTTGCGTTATAAAATATTATTAGAGGAGAATTGCAATGAGCCGCGCATTTATTTTCATGAATTAATTGATAAACAAACAATTGAAATTCGTTTTAATGAACCGGTTAAATTTACTGAGAAAATAAGTCGGATGGCGTTAAAAAGTATGTCGGGTGACAAATATGAAATTACTGAAATTGAAAAAATTCAAAACGGTAGAATTTATAAGTTGAAAGTGCCGGGATTGCCCAGTGAAAAAAAAGCTTTTTATAGTTTGGAATTGGAGGGCGTTATTAATTACGCGGGTGTTGCTTATAATGGGTCAGGCAAAAAAGTGACTGTAGTATATAAATCGGATATGTTAAAATAATCGGGATTCTAAAAATATTATATGGACTATTTATTGCTAATTCTAGGTTTGGGTTTTCTTGTGAAAGGAGCTGATTATCTTGTAGATGGAGCTTCGTCTTTAGCTAAGAAAATGGGTATTTCAACTTTGGTTATTGGCTTAACCATAGTATCCTTTGGAACGTCCGCTCCGGAGTTGGTTGTAAATATAATGGCTTCCCTGGGAGGGAACAGTGACATTTCACTTGGAAATATAATTGGGAGCAACATAGCGAATATATTGCTGATTTTGGGTGTGGCCGCCATGGTTATGTCCTTAAATGTACAACACTCGACAACGTGGAAAGAAATACCGTTTTCCATGTTGGCTTCACTTGTAATTCTGGCTCTTGCTAACAGAAATTTGCTGGATGGAGTTCCTTTCAGTCAGCTTGGAAGAGTTGATGGATTTTTATTATTGGGATTTTTCGTGATTTTTCTTTATTACGCCTTTGAAATGGCGCGTGCGGACAGAACAACGCGAAAAGGACGTAAAGAATTGAGACAAGAAACTAAAGATATTCCTTTATTGCCAACCTGGAAGATTGTTCTTTTTATTGCGTTGGGAATGTTAGGTTTGTATTTCGGGGGAAGATGGGTTGTAAACGGCGCGGTTTCAATCGCGGGTGATTGGGGTATTTCTGAATATGTGATTTCAGCCACTATTATCGCTCTGGGAACTTCATTACCGGAACTTGTCACATCGGTGGTCGCGGCATCTAAAAAAGAGGTTGATTTGGCAGTGGGAAACGCCGTGGGGTCAAATATTTTTAATATATTTATGGTTCTTGGGGTTACTTCTGTAATTTCGCCTATTCAAATTTCGGATGTTGTGAACAAAGATATAATTTTACTCACTACAATAACTTTGCTTTTGTTCGTGTTTATGTTTATGGGACGAAAAATGGTATTACAGAAATGGCAGGGTGGTATTTTCGTGATTTTTTATTTAGGTTATATTGCCTCACTGGTGATTCGCGGGTAAGATGAAGTATGCAATTAAACAGTTTAACACCTGAAGAGGAGAAAATTATTATTCATAAAGGTACTGAAAGGCCGTTTTCAGGACAATATGATAATTTTTTTGAAGCGGGAGTTTATAAATGTCGCCGCTGTGGTGCTCTTTTATATAAATCTGATGATAAGTTTAATAGCGGGTGCGGGTGGCCCAGTTTTGATGATGAAATAGAAGGAGCCGTGAAACGTCAGGTGGATGCGGACGGTAGAAGAACTGAAATTTTATGTAATACTTGTGGTGCTCATTTAGGGCATGTTTTTGAAGGAGAACAATTGACAGATAAAAATGTGAGGCATTGTGTAAATTCAATTTCATTAAAATTTGAACCGGATAAAAATGGCTAAAGCATATTTTGCAGGAGGGTGTTTTTGGGGAGTTGAATTCTATATGAAAAGAATTCCGGGAGTGGTGAATGTGATTTCAGGGTACAGCGGCGGAGATGAGGAAAATCCAACTTATGAAGACGTATGTTCAAAAAAAACAGGTCACGCGGAAACGGTCGAGGTTGAATATGACGATAAAAAAGTTAAATATGCAGATTTGGTTTGGACTTTTTTCAGGATTCACGATTTCACCCAGGTGAACAGACAAGGCCCGGATATAGGCGTGCAGTATCGTTCCGAAATATTTTATGTTAATGAAGAACAGCGAATTGACGCGACGGAAATTATTGAAGATTTAAAGGGTAGGGGGTATGATGTAGCAACACAATTGACGCCCTTTAAAGCATTTTGGCCCGCCGAAGATTATCACCAAAATTACTACGATAAAAAAGGAGGTGAACCATATTGTCATTATCTGCGTAACATTTAAATATGAAAAATCATAAAACAATTCGTACAATTGCCTTAATAATTCCGTTGCTTATTACCCTGGGATTTTGGGTTTGGGCTAAAATAGATATGGGGATGAGCATTTTCAATACAGATTTAGCGGCAAAATATATTGGTCAAATTACGGCACTTTTCGCGATAACACTTTTTTCACTGACTTTTTTGGTTTCGGCTCGTTATAAATGGATAGAAAAAGTGTTCGGTGGGCTGGATAAGGTGTATAAATATCACGGTACCATTTCAAGATGGGGTTTTGTGTTTATGCTTGCTCATCCAATATTGTTAGCGGGTAGTTTTATGTTTAGCGCGTCGACTTTGCAACGATATTTTATTCCTTTCGTGTCGTCTGACGTGACTCTAATGTTTGGTATTATAGCTTGGTATTTGTTTATTACACTGATTTTTATTACAGTATTTCGATTGATCCCTTATCATATCTGGAAAAGGACGCATCAATTGATGGGACTGGCTTATGGCTTTGGTTTGTACCATGCTTTTTTTATGTATAGCGATGTTAGAGGATTTCTTCCCATGACAATTTTTGTTGGAGTGTTGGGGGTTATTGGAGTTGGTTCATATGTTTATAAAGTCTTTTTATATAACTGGATTGGACCGAAATATGAATATAAAATCGTTGAACAAAATAAAAGAAATGATTTGGTTTATGATTTGATTTTGGAGCCCGCATCCAAAAAAATGAAATTCAAAGCGGGGGAGTTCGTTTTTATGACAGTAAGAGGTAATAAGTCAGTTGGCAAAGAACATCATCCGTTTTCAATTTCTTCTGATCCTAAAGACGCGAATATTCGTCTTTCATATAAAGTACTTGGTGATTACACAAAAAAATTGGTGAACGCGAAAATAGGGGATAAGGTGTTTTTGTACGGTCCTTACGGTGAATTTAATACCGGGAATTTTTCAAAATATAAGAATCAGGTCTGGATTTCGGGTGGAATAGGTATTACTCCTTTTTTGAGTATGTTGAAAACTGTTGACGGAATGAATGTCAAATTTATTAACAGTAATAAGTCTGAAGATGATTTTGTGTATGAAGATGAAATCAAGCAAAAATCAGATCTAATTGATTATTGGCATTATGTTTCAGATAATGAGGGATATTTAAACGCCGAAAAAGTTTTGGATTTTGTTGGTGACTTGAAAGATGATGTTGTTTTTTTATTTTGCGGGCCAAAAGGTATGATGCATGCATTGAAAAAGCAGCTTGCGGAAAAGGGTGTTTCACCAAAAAAAATTATTTTTGAAGATTTTAGTTTGGTTTGATTTTCGGTGTATGCCGTTAAGAATCAGCTTATGGCGTGCCTTTAGACCTGGCTTCTTTTAGGGCTTCCGCATACCATTCAAACTCTTTAATGAATTTTTCGACGCGGCGATTGTATGCGTCGTCAACGGCATTTCCGTTTTCGTCAAAGGAATCCTGCACTTTTGAAATGGGGAATGTTGTTGGAATTGATGACATTCCCAATTCAGCAAGAACATCCCTTAAATGCGTTGCGGCGCGCACACCGCCAAATGAACCGGCCGAATATGAAATGATTCCGCTGGGTTTATATAAGTATTCCCGCATGAAATGGTCAATCATGTTTTTTAGCGCCGGTGGCGCGTCATGATTGTACTCTCCGGTCACTATTAAAAATCCTTCCGCATCGGTGAGAATTTTTGAGATTTCTTTCATTGATGCCGGGGCTTCACCTTCGGGAAATTCTTCATATTTCAAGTCAAGTAAGGGTAGTTTCTTTTCCAATGGGTCAATTAATGTTACTTGATGACCTTTTTCTTCAAATTTGTTTTTAATGAATTTTGCGGCTTTTATTCCTTGTCTGGCTGTACGCACTGATCCGTAAATTATTGCGAATTTCATAAATGTTTTGTTAAGTGCTCAATGTTTAATAGTATAGAAATGGGGTACATATTTCAAATAAAAAAGGAGCCTTTTTAGAGGGCTCCTTTCTGATCTTGCTTATTTTAAAGTTTGATAAGGGTGGTGATTTTCCGTCATATAACGGATTGCTTTAAAAAACTTACATGAATTATAGGTTTTTTGATTTGATTACAATTTTTATTAATTCAGCTCTTGTAATGGGTCTGTCAGGTTCGAAATAAAAAGGAAAAGTTCCTTCAATAATTTCTTTGTCCCAAAGAGCTCTTATCCACGGTCCTTGCCATGCCCGGTATATGTCTATGAACAGGTTGTCGGGGTGGCCGGCTCCGCAATTAGGCGTATAGCATCCCTCATGTGGTTGGATTTTGAAAGCTTTTGCGGACATTGTGACCGCTGCAGCTCTTGTTATTAAATCATTAGGATGAAATTTTTCGTTTGCTATGATGATTTTTTTGTCCCAAGCGGATCTAACCCAGGGGCCCATCCATAAATCTAAGTCTGTGAAAGGTGAACCGCAATCTGCGTCATAACAGCCGGCGTTTGGGTTTACTTTCGCGGCCAGCATAATGACTTTTAATGCTTCAGCTCGGGTTATGAATGAATTTGGTCTGAACGTATGGTCGGAGAATCCGCGCACAATGCATTCATCATAAGCTTGTTTTATGTAGTCTTTTGCCCAGTGGTTGTTAATATCTATGGGGTAATAAATTCCGGTGCATTTACTTTCTTCCAGTTCTATTTTGGGTTGATTCGAAGCAGTTTCGTTTGTTGAGTTTGTTTCTGCGGACTTAGTATTTGCCGTATTGTCCGTGTTTGTTTCATTTTGTTCGTTAATTGTGTTGTTTTCGGTGGTAGCTTGGGCAATTTCTTCTTCAGTTGGAAGAATTGTCGCCTGGCACCTGGTTGTTAAAAAATCTTCTTCACCATTGTAGGTTAATGATAGTTCGGCGGTTTTTAAACCTGATTCTTCATATGTTCGTATGCTGCTAATTTCGGTGCCGAGCGCATCACCACTCCATATAAAGTCGAAATAATCTTTATTGTTTTGAGCTGTTATTTTAGTGCCGTCGATTTTAATGCTCCATGTAATTTCTTCGCCTGTGAATGTTAGATTTGGTGAAGCGAAGCAACTTAATGTTTTTGGTTCTCTGGGGTCGTTTTCACTTTGTTCAAAAGTGCCTGAATCAGTTTGATTCGCAGTGTCGTCGTCATCATCGGTGTTTTGTACGGTTGTAGTTTCTGACTTATCGGTAGTTTCTGTAGTGGAAGCGCGATCAGGTCTGCTTGGTCTTTTTTGCGTAGTTTGATTGTCTTCAGAACTTTGTTCCGCATTGTCAGTTTCAGTGGTATCGGTTGTTTCAGTTGTAGTTGTGCGAGTTGGGCGGCTCGGACGTTTTGGTCTTTCCTTTACCGTTACATTAGGACATGTGCTTTGATCAATTAGCGTGCCGTCTCTGTTCCATTGTACATATGATTCTATTGTCCCTGTTGTTGTGGGAGTT
Organism: Candidatus Peregrinibacteria bacterium; assembly: GCA_014729615.1. Taxonomy (GTDB): domain Bacteria; phylum Patescibacteriota; class Gracilibacteria; order UBA1369; family UBA1369; genus WJJQ01. The sequence goes on from WJJQ01000037.1 coordinate 9,418, forward strand.
TGCGATAATTGAATGCTTTTTGTTTGTTTGTTTTCAGTTAGTTCCAATGTTTCAGTCGGGGATTTTTTAATCCATTCGAGTTTATCGTTGGCAGTGATATTAGTGTTTATAGTTCCTGTTACAGTGAAAGAATTGTATTGAGTTAAAGTTGTGGGATCAATGTTACATGTTATTGTGGGATTGTCGGGAAGGGGAGTGTAAAATTCGACGTCGGGACATTTTGCCTTATTGATTATTTTTCCATCGTGGTACCAAACTATTTCTGAGGATACATTTTTATTGACAATGAATTTAATATCTTTGTATAAGTATTTTACGGACGTTCCAGCTATGTGATCCATTTTAATCGGTTGAGCGTTGCTTGGGGCGTTTAATTGTATCCATTCCATTTCGTCGTACTCCGTCATGTTTTCTTGTGTAACGCCTCTGAATCTAATTTGGTCACCAACAGGCACTTTGTTTTTGTCAACGGTACAGTTTAGGCTTGTGTCTGTGATTTGTGGTATTGGATCGGGAATATTGATTTGAGTATTTGCGATGTGGATTTGATCACAATTGACGGTGTGGATGTGGGCGTTCGTGTCAATGTATATCATTCTGGCTTGAGGTGTGTATGAACCGGCTTTAGAATAACTTACAAAAGCTGTGGAAGACGCATAGGTTGAAGAAGCGCTAATCTGTGTATCGCCCTGGCCTGAAAAAACCAGTATTCCTTTATCGCTTCCAAGATTTGAATGTGTTATGGTTAATTTAATTCTATCATTAATATGAGCGTTTGTTCTGTCAGCCGTACAAGAACTTATAATATTGAAGCTTGCCTGTGTATTAAGAAATTTATTTGGAATAAAATTTGAAATTCCAACTGAAACGGCGGTAAGAATAACCGCGGAAAATACAAAAATAAGTGTTTTGAGGGATTTTGCTTTCATACGCTAAATAATCTTATTATTATAGCATAAAAAAAGCTCTATTTCAAAGTTTTAATGTCTATGCTGGGTTGAGTCGGGCAGTCATCCTGCGCCATTTGAGTGAATTGAGGAGAAGTAATAATGTCGGTGCCATCGTCGTCAAAATCATCGTCTGAAGCTGTTCTTAATATAGCTTCTTTTATGGGATTGGTATTGTTTATGATAATGGTGTCGCTTTCCATTTCACTTCGGTGACGGTTGTTTGTAACTTTTGAAGAAGGTATGGGGTAAACTGAAATCATTTTTTTTCGAGTTGATTTTCTTTGCTCTGAAACTGGTGATTGTATGTGAAAAATATTCTCTAGTTCAGTAGTGCCGAAGAATTCAATTAAAGCGGGGTAAAAAAGTTGTTCTTCTTTATTTAAATTCAGGAACATTCTATGCAAATGGTTGAAAAGAAAATAACATGTTTGAAGGAAACTGAAATAAGCCTTATCCTGATGCAGGTTATGGCAAGTTTCACAAACTTTAAAACATAATTCCTTCATGTATTCTTTGATGCTCGCGATATCTCCTTCGGGAAAATCTTCCAGGTATTCAAATTGCATTTGAACACTGGCACCTTCAACCGCATGGATTAAATTTGCGACTTCCATCCCAACGAATGGAAAATTTTGCGGATCGCGCAGAAATGTGATTATTTCTTTATTTGCTTCGATTCCCGGATAAGTATTTCTATAGCCCATAATTTTTTTTACATGATTATCTTATATATTTTTTTTTGTAGAATAGGTCAATAATTGTTTTTGTTATTGTCTTGTGATGTTTTTTAAAAGTAGTTTAATAGTGATTAGGGACGCTTAAATTTGACAATTAATTAGAAATATTATAAAATATATGTGGATTTGTTAAAAATAAACATAAACAATAAACATAAACAATTATGCTTAGTCATGAAAACAGCTATGGACAAGGGAAAGCCCGTAAATACGCTGAAGCGTCATTAGACAATTCGGGATTATATGGCGCGGCCGCTAACCGTGCGGAAAAAAGTAGATCTGCTCCTCCTGAATCAGGTGAAAGAAAAAGTAATATTTTTGGTATTTTTAAAAGGGATACTAGAAAGGAAATTCGTAGAGCAATAAACGAATAGTCGTTTACTTTCCAAAAATTGAGGCCATTCTCAGTTTTAAGTCATTCCAAATTGCTTTGAGAGGATGATTGTTGTTGTTATGTAAAATGTATGCCCTATTAATTGAGTCGTTGCTTATAGAGCATTTGTTCAAATAGTTTATAAAATTGTCCCAATTTCCACCACCGGGTCTTACATGCACCTTATAGAAGAATTTATTTTCCGCGGGGGCGATATCTTCTTTGTGAAAGTTGTCGGCAACCAGTTCATAAGTTGGGAAAAAATCCGGGTTTCGTTCTTCCTCTATTTTACTAAGCGGAAGATTGCAAGCTTCATTTGGATTATATTCAGCTTGATTAATTTGGTGAGGAACAACGAATCTTACAAAAAGTCCGTTTTCATCTCTTTTCCATCCTACTAATACTCCGTCCAAATTAAAATTGGCATGGGATAAATTCAGCTTAAATGTTGCTGTTAGCTTGGGGTTTAATGGCCTGTATCCTCTTTTTAAAGAGTCCAGGTTAGTTTTAAGTTCTTTTTCATGCCATTTTTCAAGTTGGCTGGCGTTGAGGGTTTCCATTTTTTGAAATTTATAAGGTCATGAAAATATCACTTTTGTAAAATTTGTCAATATCTTATAAGCCTATAAACTGCATGATGCCATGTACCAGAAAGGCCGGCCAAACGATTGCTTTTAAAAAGCCCAGAACACCAATCCAAAATGAGGAAGCTGTTCCGATATAGTAAACAAGGGCTCCAATAAAACCCAAACCGTAGAATCCGCATGCGGATCCCGCGTGACAAGCGTTGTTTTTCATAGTAATTATTTAAGACTATTGATCATGATTTTATCAAAAAATCGGTCACCAAGAAACTTTCTTATGAAAATCAAACTTTTTGCCATATTGCCCGCCGTGTATCTGGGTTTTGGATTTTTCTTATTTATGATCTTTGTGATGGTTTTTGATATAACTTTGGCAGGTGAGCGTTTTGCTTTGCTTAAAGAACCGTTTGTTAATCCGTTTAATGTGTTTTTATAAGGGCCTTTGATTGTTGTTTCGGGTACATTGTTTTCAACTTCATTGTAAAAATGAGTATCAATGAGTCCCGGTTCTAAAATAACTACATTAATGCCAAAAGATTTAAGTTCAATTCTAAGGCAATCCGAAAAGCCTTCAACGGCATGCTTACTCGCATGATACCAGGCTCCAAGCGGTGTATATATTTTACCTCCCATTGAAGAAGTATTGATAATTAAACCTTTTTGTTTGTTTCTCATGTGGGGTGTTACCATTTGCGTTAGTCTTGCAAGACCGAATAAATTGGTTTCGAATTGGTTTCTGGCTTTTTCAAGCGGTATTTCTTCAACCGGACCATATAGTCCGAAGCCGGCATTGTTCCATAAAATATCAATTCTTTCATGTTCATTTATGATTGTTTCAACTGCTTTTTGAAGATCGTCATCTTTTGTCACGTCTACAGATAAAAGATGGCCACCCGCTTCTTCAAGGTCTTGCATTTTTTCAATATGGCGGGCGGCGCAGTAAACTATATGCCCTTGTTTAATAAGATCTTTAGCTGTTATTTTGCCCATTCCCGATGAAGCTCCCGTGATTAATATGACTTTTTTTTGCATGTTATTTAATTAATATAGTTTGTTTATTTTATAGAGTTTTGTTTTTTTTGCAATTTTTGTGATTATGTATGCAGGAATGTTGGTGAATATATATTGTTTTTGTGGTATAATATGAGTTATGGATGTACAAATAAGTAAAAATAAAGTTTCCCGGTCATTAACCGTTACAATAATCGATATTCCAAAAAGATTTTTTGGAAAAACAATCTATTTTAAACTAGGGTCGGTTGTGAATTACAAGGGTAGGAGAGATAAGCCTTTTGGTGATTTTTTCAATAAAAAGATTGTTTTTTCAGCTGTGACGCATTCTTTTCAAATCCCTTCAGAAACCATGGAAGGTGTTTATGATTATGAAAGCCCATGTGTCAAAATGTATCTTCAGGCGGAAATGCGGAAAAAAGGTTTGTTGGCGATATTGCCAATTTTTAAGCGAGAAATGCCGGGCGTGCTAAAAAAATATGAGATCAATAATCCTCCATATGATGCCAAATTAGATATTATAAATGTGCGCGATGAGTATAAAAAGACTCCAGGCAGTATGATAGCGTGTATTGTTCCCATTGCTTTGATTGTTGCCATTGTGTTTGGGTTAACTATGCTGGCATTAAATCTTAACGAACATGAAGAGGAAGTCAGGGGGTATTTAGTTGCCAATGAAAATGCAATCAGATCAGTGTTGGAACCCATGTTTAATACGCTTGGACCAAATAGTTTGTATGCGATTGTGGCGGTTATAATTACAGCAATTATTGGAGTGTTTGTTTTTATTGCGATTAAAACGTGGTTCAAAATGTATAAGAAAAGTAAGAGCGCGACAAATGTGGAATTTAAGTTTAATTCGAATCAGCTTGAAATAGATAAAGAATATCATTTAAATGATTTTTTAAGGGCATCTTTTAATGACGAATTGGAAAATGTTGTGGTAAGAATAGTTGCTTACAATATGGAAAACTCTTTTTATGTTCACAGGTCGCAAAGACGTTCTTATACGAAGTTTGTGAAAGATGTTGTTAAGTATCATATTCTTTTTGAAAAAAAACTGGGAAATGTAAAAGTGGGTGACAGTACCTTTGGTTTTAATTCAGAGATTATAAATTTAAATGGAATTAAAGATTTGTTGCCTCAATATATGCCCCACAGATTTGCGGGTATTACCACTCATCTTAAATTGATGGTTATTAGCAAGTCGCATGTTGATCATGCAAAAGTTATCAGTGGTTTGAAAATTGTTTAGATTATTATTGTTTTCCAATAGCCGAAGTCGACGCTGTCGTTCTTATTTCTGTTGTTCAGAAAATCTTGCACCGTGCCTTGCAAGAATGTTTTTTTTTGAATTGTTCATATTTGGGGAGCTGTATTTTTGGGTAGTAGGTACAAATAAAGTAATACTTTCATGACACTAGCACGGTTTATATAATTTTTATATAAATTGTGCTAGTGTGCTGAACAGGGTTCGCCAAATAC
>WJJQ01000038.1 GCA_014729615.1 Candidatus Peregrinibacteria bacterium
AATTTGCCAACTTTTCGGAGGATGAGCTTATCTTAACAGTATGAATTAGAAGAGCCGTATGACGGGAGACTGTCACGTACGGTTCTGTGAGAGGCTTGGGGTGAAATTCCCCTTGCCTACTCGACGCCCGAACGTTAGGCACGAGCGGAGGAGCGACTGTGCAACAAAGAAATTAAACCGATAAAAGGACAAAATAACATGATAGCCAACGCACAAAGCAAGAGTGTTCCAGCCCATCCCACAATCATCCCTTCGCTTCCACACACTTGCTTTCTTTGCCAACGCTCGGACATCGAACCTAAAACCTAAAACCTAAAACCTATAAATATTAAATTATATTTTTCACATAGAGATTGAATTATATTTTTGTAAAAGAAATTGAATAAAACGAATTGATAATATGAGAACTATTTTAATACTTGGATTGATTACTTTTTCATTGCTTTCCAAAGCTCAGGATAAAGTTCCTGAATTAATTACCGATAGACCAGACCAAACAGAGTCATCTTCTGTAGTCCCTCACAAATCTTTGCAAATCGAGACTGGTTTTGTAATGGAAAATAACGAGACAGATTTTATAGAACAAAAGTCGTTTGCATACAACACCACCTTGTTACGCTATGGATTACTTGAGAATTTTGAGTTGCGTTTGGGCATGGAATATTTAGGAGAGAAATTGTCAATTAAGAACACAGACACAACCAATACTATTTTTGGATTCAGTCCTATTTATACAGGTTTCAAAATTAAAATAGCAGATGAAGATGGATGGAGGCCTGAGATTGCATTTCTTGGAGGATTGGTTTTGCCGTTTACAGCAGATAAAGATTTTAAGCCTGATTATTCAGCAGCAAATATTCGCTTTTCATTTGCTCATACCTTATCCGATAAATTTTCAATAGGATATAACCTTGGCGCAGAATGGGATGGTGAAACTGCTATACCTGCTTACTTTTATTCTGTTGCCTTAGGGATAGGTTTAACAGACAAATTGGGAATGTTTGTTGAAGGTTACGGTTTGCTTCCAGAAGAAGTTGATTCAGAAAACTTATTTGATGCAGGTTTCACCTATCTTTTATTTCCCAATTTTCAGCTTGATTTATCGGGTGGTATTGGACTTAATGACAATGCAGTGGATAACTTTTTAAGTTTTGGATTAACATATAGATTACCTAAATAATTAACATAATGATTACAGAAAACATATTATTTGCACTTGGATTAACTGTCTTTGCCGGTTTAGCAACTGGAATAGGCAGTATTATGTCTTTTTTGTCTAAAAAGTTTAATCCAAAATTTTTAGCTGGTTCATTAGGATTTTCGGCAGGCGTTATGATTTATGTTTCATTGGTCGAAATATTTGTGAAAGCCAAAGATTCATTAACAGCGGCTCATGGTCTTAAAGAAGGCAATATTTATACTGTTATTGCTTTTTTTGCAGGGATTGCTTTAATCGCTTTAATAGACAAGCTTATTCCATCTTTCGAAAATCCTCATGAGATAAAAAATATTGAGGAAAAGAATTTATATCCAGCTAACAATAAGAAGCTTTTAAGAATGGGTTTATTCTCTGCACTTGCGATAGCAATACATAATTTTCCAGAAGGGTTAGCAACTTTTATGGGGGCTTTAACTGACCCAACGCTTGGGATAAGTATTGCAGTAGCAATTGCAATTCATAATATTCCCGAAGGTATTGCTGTTTCTGTGCCTATCTATTATGCAACTAAAAATCGTAAAAAAGCTTTTTGGTTATCCTTTTTATCAGGTTTAGCAGAGCCTGTTGGAGCAATATTAGGTTACTTCATTCTACGAAACGTTTTTAATGATTCAACTTTCGGGGTGATATTTGCTGGAGTTGCAGGGATTATGGTGTATATATCTCTTGATGAATTATTACCTACAGCAGAGGAATACGGAGAACACCATATTGCAATTGGTGGTTTGATTGGAGGTATGGCTGTAATGGCAATTAGTTTATTGTTATTTATATGATAAAAGAAAATGATAAACACCATCCCTTTGCTGCAAGGCACATTGGCAAAACGCTCAAAGCCAACGCTTCAACCAAATTTTGCCAAAGAGCCTTTTCGCCCTTCCCGCTCCAACGCTGGACTGAGAGATTGCACAAATATGATAGATAAACAGACTGAAAATAAAAACCGCCAGTGCCTAACATTTAAGTATCGTTTTTGGCGATAGCCAAATATGTACTTAGTGTTGAACTAAACCGGGATTCACACGAGTACCTTATTATATTGTGGAATCGATTTTAGTAATTTGTCCTTCCCTGTAAACTAAAAAGGAAATTTAAAGGCTTATCTGGTTATTGAGTGAAAGAATTTTTATCCGGCACTCGTTTTTTAATGGACTACAAGGCTATTTTTGATGGGATTTACACGCTATCTTTTTCATCAGGATGTAGCTATCCCCTTACCTGATACAGGAACAAGTTTAAAAATCATAAGCCAGGTTGTTTAAATCAGAAGTCTCCATCTCAGCAGGTGGGGCTCGTTGATTGTTGTGAAAATGGTCAGGCAGAATTTCAATAATCACCATAGCTCCTCCGCAGGATTTGCAAATCCCGGGTTGAATACCCATTTTTTCAAAGGCAATATCCTGCCATGGCCGCTCAGAGGATACAGGAGCGGGATTCTGCTTTAAAGCCGCCCTTATAATGGCCAGGGATTTGGTTTTAGAGGCACTGGAAAGAAAACCGTAATGCCTGATCCGGGTAAATCCCGGCGGCAGGATATGCTGGCAGA
>WJJQ01000039.1 GCA_014729615.1 Candidatus Peregrinibacteria bacterium
CCAGTTATCTTTTTTTCCATATAAATAAATCAATTTCTTTTGACCCGGTTTGGCTTCACTCGCGCGTGTGAAACCCAAACTTTCCCAAACCGCAGCCGCTTCGTCGTCGCGCGGAGCGTCTTCGTCTCCCGCAAAACAACTCACTACAAGTCTTTCCGGATCAATGCCGAGTCCGCCCTCTTCAACAGGTGTAGTTAAAAATTCATAACTCATTTTTATGGCTTCCTCTTTAAAGTAATCACCAAGTGACCAGTTACCCAACATTTCAAAAAAAGTACAGTGAGTATCATCACCAACTTCATCGATGTCATCTGTTCGAACACATTTTTGAAAATCCACAAGTCTTTTACCTCTGGGATGGGGCTCCCCTAAAAGATAAGGTACAAGAGGGTGCATCCCCGCCGTGGTAAAAAGTACCGTTGGATCATTTTCCGGTATTAGTGAGGCACTTCCAATTTGTTGATGATTGTGTTTTTTAACGAAAAAATCTATAAATTTTTGTCTTATGTCATTTGCATTCATTTTTCTAAAGTTAATTTTCAGAAATGCATTGTAGCAGTTCTTGAATTTTATGCCAATTTTTGCGATACTCAATATACATTTTTCCCTGTAAATAAATATAAATGGCAAAGAAAAAGAAAAAGACCGTATCATCCACCAAAAAAAAGCAAACACAAAAAGTGGATGCGGATAAAAAAACTACTTCCGGTAAAAGTAAAAAAGGCACAAAAAAGTCAGCTGCAAAGCCAAAAACCACGACGAAAAAAAATACTGCCAAGCAAAAAAAAGTAAAAGTTACGGCTCCAAAGCCGGAAGTAAAACAGCCTGAACAAAGGAAAGAGGTTTCAGACGCTAAAACGCAACGCGCAACCGGATTGGTTTTAATAATAGCGGGCGCTTTATTATTGGCTTTTGTCGCGTACAATTTAATCAGTCAATTTTTGGGACCCAAAGACTTAAGCAGAGTACTGCCTGCTTCAAATACCATAGGATACATTGAGGTACTAACTAATCCCAATAATATACAGGTCAAGCAAAGTGTGGATAACATGCAAAATTATAAGGTGTTAATTGATGAAGTTCTAAAATCATATGAGAATCAATATGGTATTGATTTTGACGACGATATTGGCAGTTGGATGGGCAGAAAAGCGGGGCTGGCCATTTTAAGGACAACGGGTGAAGAACCCAAGCTTGAACCGATTTTGCTCGCGGAGGTGATTGATAAGGAAAAAGCTGTAAACTTTGTGCAAAAATTAGCTTTGAATTTAAGTGAAAAAGAAGTTGAAACAAAAGAATTCGGCAATGCGGAAATTTATTCTATTCACTCTGATGATACTTTCCAATTTGCTTTTCAGTATGGATTCATGATTGCGGGAAAAAATAAGTCTGTGGAAAATTATATTATTTCAGTTGAAGAAGATTCAAAATTATTAAAACATGATGATGATTTCGCCAAAGTTAATAACAATATCAGCCAGGCGGGTGTTATGCGCGGATACCTCAATATTGAAAAATTACTGGGGGCTTTGGCTGAGGACGATAGCTTTATGGCGACAAGAGGAAGGCAATTAAGCGCATTGGAACCGTTTGTGGGCGTTTATCAAAGTACGGGCTTTAATCTAGTGGCTGAGAAAGGATCATTTTTGGCTCAGGAATATACAAGCCTGGACAAAGATAAAATGGATGGCAACGCATTTTTGACGTTTGATCGAAAATATCGTGGTAAATTACTTGGTTTTGCGAACAATGATCCGGTTTTTTACTTTGGAGGACACAATTTGGCCAATGAATATTCAAGAATGAAAAAAGTTTTCAGCAGTTCGACAAAAACACCCGAAACCTTTTTTCAAAGCCTGATTGATGATCAGGTAAACAAATATCTTGGAGAAAATATTTCAGTGGAAAAAGACTTGTTAAGACTGTTTCGCGGTGAATATTTGCTAACTGTGGAAAACAATTTTGAAGAACCCATTGTTACATTTATTCTGGAATTGGAAAATCCTTCAACCGATATCAACGCGTTTGAAGATTTGGTTGCGAAATTTGTTGATGCTAGCGGTTTCTTCTCGCCGGAAATTGTTACATTTGAATTGCCTGACGGTACAATTGGAAAAGAAGTGGTGGCGAGCCCTGAGACCATTGAAAAGTCCACAAAAGTTTTTAATCAAAAAGAAATCAACTCATTGAAAATTGGAGACACAGGTACGTTCGTTTATTACTCATACATAGATAATGTAGTGGCGGTTTCCAACAGCGAGGAAGCTATTCGCATTGCCATTAACAGAAGCGACAGTAATTTTAAAACCGGTTTAACATCCACTAAAAAATATGAAAACGAAATCATACCTTTGATAAAAAATGCGGACCAGGTCTTTCAACTGAAGCCCGGCGCGCTTGGCACGTACATTGATTTACCTTTAAATCCTATAAACAGTGTGACTGCTTCAAAAAATTATTTTGATGACGGTATTTCAACGATTTATTCGATTGATGTCATTTAAGCAATAAATGTGAAAAAAATTTTTCGCGACATCGAACAAAAAGATGAACAAATAATATCCCTAAAAAAAGACGAAAATAAATCTAAGCCGAAAGGGGGTCTGGTTTTGGATTGCTCAAAAAAACCTGGCAGAGGCAAAATTGGAAATGAAAAGAGTGCGTCAAAAATTAAGGATATCAGTAATTCAAAAGAAGACGACGACGTTCTTTTTTTGCAAATAGGATCCGAAAAACAAAACAAAAATAAGGGCATATACGAGTCTATTAAAATCGCTGCGATTGGAATAGTAATTTTATTTTTGATAAATATTGTGAATGTTTATAACAACGGCTTAAACCTGGGTAATTCGATAGTAGCTTCCGCAGTGAACGGATATGAAACTTTGTTAAACGCGGGAGGTCAGGCGGAAGGTTATGATTTTAATGCGGCAGAGGTTACATTCACGAAGGCGAAAAAAAGCTTTGATGAAGCATTGAATAGTTTGTCTTTGCTTTCAAATGGCCAGAATAGTTTATATGCGCATGGCATAACTTTTTCAACTGTTGAGTCTATTCTCAACGCGGCAAAAGAAATTTCGAACGCGGGCGAAAATTTCAGTAGGGGGATAGCCAATTTACAAGTTCTGCCCTCGCTTTTTATAGCTGAAAATATGCCGCAAAAAATTGGACTGAATAATGTGGAACGACCATCTTTAACTGAAAGAATTAAAGATGATTTTGAATATATTGAGCTGGCGATAAACAATTTGTCGAATGCGGAACTGGAATTGAATAAGGTAAATGATTTTATTTTACCGGGGCAATTGCGGGAAAAAATGGTATTAGCCAGAGAAAAAATCGAGGAATTAAATGATCTGCTTTTTGAAACCAGGCAAAAATTTCCGGCAGTTCTGGACTTATTGGGTGATAGATACCCCCACAGGTATTTGGTGTTATTACAAAATGACACGGAAGCAAGACCAACCGGCGGTTTTATAGGTAGTTATATTATTCTTGATATCAACGACGGATACATTACAAAAATGGATTTCCATGACATTTATGAGTTGGACAATCAATTGAAAGAAAACATAGAACCTCCTCTGGATATATCATTAATAACAGACAAATGGAGAATGAGGGACTCGAATTATTCGCCTGACTTCGCGATTTCGGCGGAAAAAAGCGCATGGTTTTTACAAAAGCAGGGTGGTCCGAGCGTGGATAGTATAATTGCCGTTAATTTAAGTTTTATTACAGATTTGTTGGCTCTTGGTGGACCGATGAAAATTGAAGGGTTGGAAGCGGATTTGACTGCCGAAAATTTTCAATTGGTTATTTCATACATAGTTGAGTCAAAATTGGAGGGAGATGAAAATCCAAAGCAAGTTCTATCCGATATTATCCCTAATTTTTTCAATAGTATTCTTGCTGAAGTGGATTTGGGAGATTTTATGCAGACTACTTTGCAGGGTATTAATCAGAAAAAAGTTATGTTTTATTCCAGAAAAGAGGGTGTACAGCAACTTTTCGAGGATCTTGATTTGACGCCTCATGTAAGAAGCTTGAATGAAAAAGAGGATTACTTGAATGTAATTGTTACATCTATTGGAGGGAATAAAAGCGATAAGTTCATTAATCAAAATGTTTCTCATAGTACCTTTGTTCAAAAAAACGGGGCCATAATTGATGAAGTTACAATCGAAAGAAAACATAATTGGACCGAAAAGGATCTTGAAAAATGGCGTGAAATTTTATCTGAATTTGGTTTTAACCTGAACGACGGCACGATTATCGACATTTTGGGGCGGGGAAGAAATAAAGCCTTTGTAAAAATATTTGTACCTGCGGGTTCAGAAATAATCGAGGTAAAAGGAATTGAAGAAGACATGGTAATCAGCACGCATGACGAAGAATTGAATAAGCATTATTTCATGTTTGTAACAGAGGTTGAAAACGGAAAATATGATACGGTGTCAATTAAATATAAATTACCTTTTAAACTTTCAATTAATCCAGCGGATTCATATAAGCTTTTTGTACAGAAACAGCCCTCGGTTAATGCCACATTTTTTAATAAAACCATGCTTTTCGAGCCGGGACTTGAAGGTTTAAAAACCTATCCGGAAATGTTTAGTCCCCATAGCGACCTTAGTCTCAAGTACAGTGCCCCTCTAAAAAGAGATATTTACCTTTCTACTCTTGTGTCCAATTAAAATTCTTTCTTTGGAAATATTTTTCCAGTTGATCAAAAGTGATTTTAAACATTGTTGGCCTTCCATGCGGGCAACTATAAGGTAGTTCCAGTTTAAAAAGATCTTTAATAAGAGCTTCTTGTTCCGTTCTGCTTATTTTGTCACCAAATTTGATTGCGCTTCTACAGGCCGCGTAGGTTAATGCTTTTTCTTTTCTGCGGGTAAAATCACCCTTAACGGCATTATCAGCCAGATCGTCCAAAAGACTTATCATTGTTGATTCGACATCTTGTTTTACCATGTAATTTGGAACTGCAAAAATACTGAAAGTATTGCCACCAAAATTTTCAATTTCAAAGCCAAGATTAGCTATGAGTTCACTATTTTGCGCTAGTATATTTTGCTGTTCCGGAGACAAGTCAAACTGAATCGGCGCAAGCAAAGGCTGTGAAATAATGGCTTTTCGCTCAAATTCATCGACAAGTTTTTTATATTGTATGCGCTCATGTGCGGCATGCTGATCGATTATCAACAATTCTTTGCCTTTTTGAACCAGAATATACGAATCATCCATTTGTCCTATTATTGTCACATCGGCATTATCACTGTTCAATTGATAGAATTCAGCTGTTTTTTCAGGGACTTCATAATCTTTTGATGTAGGTGTATTTTCAATTTCATTATTGTCATTTAAATTTGCCGCAACGGGCTTTGTCATTTCGATTGTAAAACTCATTGCCTGATCAACTGTCGCTTTATCTTCAACCTTCAAAGGTTGGTGAGTTCGCGTGGAAGCTGAGTCAATTTGCATTTCCGGCATCAGTACATTTTTTTCCAGTGACGCGCTACAGGCATTAATGAATATTTTAAAGATTTCTTTTTCATTTTTGAATCTTACTTCCGTCTTTCGAGGATGAACATTAACATCGACCAACTCGGGTGAAATGTTCAAAAACAATACAAATACAGGATGTTTTTCTTTGGGGATTAATGAATAAAAACTTTGCTTAACGGCAAAAGAAAGTACATGTGATTTTACTTCCCGTCCATTTACAAAAATGCGTTGTCCTTTACGATTTGAGCGCGCGGCAAACGGTTTTCCAACATATCCTTCCAGTTTTATTTCACTATGACCATAAAAAACGGGAATCAACGAGTCAGCATATTGCCTGCCCAATAAGTCTTTTATTCGGATTAGTTGACTGTTTGTGGCGTTTAAATCAAAAACGATTTTGTCATCTTTTATCAATTTGAAAGACACGTTTGGATTAGCTAAAGCAATACCTGTTGCGACATCCAATATTTGGCCATATTCGGTGGAGTCATTTTTCAAATATTTCTTTCGCGCCGGCACATTAAAAAAAAGCTCGGAAACTTCTATTGAAGTACCCGTTGAACATCCGCAATTTTCAACATTAATATTTTTTCCATCCTCAATTTTCACCAGAGTACCGGCTATATCTGCAGTTGTTTTAGTGCGCAACTGAACTTTCGATACAGAGGCTATACTTGCAATAGCCTCCCCTCTAAAACCAAGTGTATGTATATTAAAAAGGTCATCGGTTGTATAAATTTTGCTGGTTGCGTGTCTTTCAAAAGCAAGCTTTGCATCATCCGCAGACATTCCATGTCCGTCATCGGTAATTTTAATTTTATCCAGTCCACTATTTGCTATTTCAATTACAATTTTTTTAGCGCCCGCATCCAATGCGTTTTCAACCAATTCTTTTACCACCGATGCGGGCCTTTCAACTACCTCGCCGGCAGCAATCTGGTTAATTAAATTTTCCGGTAAAATTTTTATTCTATTCATTTAAATTCAGTTTAATTTCTTCCAGTTTGTTTAGCGCCTGCAAAGGAGTTAAATTGTTTAAATCCATTGCTTTTAGTTTTGCAACAGCCTCTGCTTCAATCGGATTATGCTGTCTTTCAAAAATATTAACTTGTTCCTCGGACACTCTTTGACTTAGTTCTTTTTGTATTCCTTTTTCAAGAGTACCAACTTCAAGATCGTGTAGAATTTGCTTGGCGCGTTCAATGGTCTTACCGGGAAGACCCGCTAGTTTGGCCACTTCAATTCCATAGCTTTTGTCTATTCCTCCTTTCAATAATTTATAAAGAAAAATAACACCCTTATCGTTTTCGGTAACGGCCACGGAATAGTTTTCAGCGTTGGATAATTTATCGGCCAATGGAATCAGTTCATGATAATGTGTAGCGAATAAAGACTTGGCTAAAATATCATCATGAATATATTCCAAAATTGACCAGGCAATACTCATACCGTCATATGTAGACGTGCCGCGCCCGATTTCATCCAAAATTATTAAACTGTTTTCAGTGGCGTTTTTTAAAATGTTTGAAGCTTCCTCCATTTCAACCATAAAAGTGCTTTGCCCTTTTACCAAATTATCCGAAGCTCCGACTCTGGTGAATATTCTGTCGGCAATACCCAGTTCCGCTGTTTTGGCCGGAACTAAAGATCCAATTTGAGCCATTAATACAATTAAAGCCACTTGTCTCAAGTATGTAGATTTTCCACCCATATTTGGGCCGGTAATTAATTTTATTCGTTCCTCATTTTGTATTAAAAAAGTGTCATTTGGCACAAAATTTTCCGCGTTACTGACTTTTTCAATAACGGGATGGCGACCCTCATATATTATAATATTGTTTCCTTCGGTAATTTCCGGTTTTACATAACCGTTGCTTTTAGCAACATGTGTGAAACTCATCAATACATCTAAAAGTGCAATGGCTTTTGCGTTTGTTTTAATTAATTCAATATTCTCAAGCACAAAACTTCGTAGTTCATTGAAAATTTTCTGTTCAAGTGCGATTATTTTTTCTTCGGCATGTAAAACTTTTTCTTCAAATTCTTTTAATTCCGGAGTAATGAATCTTTCCGCATTAACAAGAGTTTGTTTTCTTATGTAAGTATTGGGAACTTTATCCAGTTGACCTTTTGAAATTTCTATATAGTAACCAAATACTTTATTGTATCTAATTTTCAAATTGTGGATTCCGGTTAGTTTAGACTCTTCATTTTGCAAATTCTGTATGAAGGTTTTTCCTTCTCTCGCAATTTTTTTAAGCTCATCAAGTTCATTGTTATAACCATCCGCAACAATGTTTCCATCTGTTAAACTTAATGGTGGATCTTCCACAATCGCATGATCGATAAGGTCAACCAGTGTTTGGCAAGGATCAAGTTCTGCGTGAATTTTTTTTATAAGAACGGATTGTAACGTATTCAATAAAATTTTAATTTGCGGGACTTTGAATAGTGAATTTTTCAAGCCGACCAGATCACGTGCGTTACCTTTGCCCAGGCTTAATTTGCCAAGTAGTCTTTCCAAATCCATTATGCCTTCGAGTTCATCTTTAAGACGGTCAAAACTTTCTTCTTGGACTATTAAGTCTTGGACTGCGTCATGCCTTGCAACAATTATACTTTTATCTGTTAAAGGATGAGTTATGAAATACCTCATCAAACGACCGCCCATTGAAGTTTTGGTTTTATCAAGAACCCACAGTAATGACCCTTCTTTTTTGCCTTCTCTTAAGGTTTCCGTTAGCTCAAGATTTTTTAAAGTAGCCTCATCCAAATGCATAATTTTGTTCATGTTCAAATTTTTGCATTCGGATAAATGCGCGATATTTTCATTTTTTTGGGTTTCTTTAAGGTATGACGATAATAAATTGATTGCTGTTTTTTCTTCGGTTTTTAAAGTAAACAAATAAATATGTGGAAAATTATCAGCAATCAAATTTACGAACCCTTCTGCGAATAATTCAGGATCATAAATGATTTCAGATGGATTAATCCTTTGTATTTCTGCCAGAACAGTGGAAAAATCCGAAAAATTTTCCGCAAAAAATTCACCTGTTAAAATGTCCGCAAATGCAATCTGAAAACCATTTTCATTAGTAATTGCCATGGCGTAATTATTGCTTTTTTCATCGAGTACTTTTTCGTCTAAAGTTGTACCGGGCGTCACGATTCTCACAACATCGCGCTTAACTATTCCCGGTTCGTTTGGATCGGATAATTGTTCGCAAATGGCAACTTTTTTCCCGAGCTTTGTTAATTTGGCAATATATTGTTCAGCCGCATGATAGGGAACACCGCACATTGGCACACGATTTTCATCTTTACCTCGACCCGTAAGTGTAAGCCCCAGTAATTTTGACGTTTCAATAGCATCTTCAAAGAAAAGTTCATAAAAATCTCCCAAGCGAAAAAAAAGAAGACAATCCCGGTATTTTTCTTTCAACTCCAGATACTGTTTCATCATCGGCGTCATCTACATATTGATTAAAGGATAAACATCAATCGCGGGTTCTTCATAAGGATGTGCCTTTGTTACATCTACAATGACTTGTTTATATATTTCTGCGGGGCAGACGGTTTCAATTCTTTCCTCTATAACTTCTTCTATTTTATTTTGATTGCCGATAAATGGGTTACTGCCTTCCAGAGGTGTAAAACGTCCGGTACCCCGCATAGAAAATGAGCATTCTGAATAGTTTCCCATTTTTCCCGCGCCCGCTTTAGCCAAAGCATTACGAATAGATTCTGCGAATTCAACAGGTACATAAACAACAATTTTTACATATTTAAACTCCATAATAATATTTAATCAAGCGCATGCATGATAATAATTGATTAATCAAAATTCAATTATCCTTTTTAAGCTTTGCTTGACAGCGTTTCTAATGCTGTTTCAATCTTTGTCCGTGTATTTTTTAAAAGCCGCAAAGTGGGAAAATTTTTCAGTACATCAACGAGCCCATCCTTTGAAAAACGGGCTAAAGCATTCGGTATTCTGTTGATATTTGCATATATTTTTTCCAATTCCAGCAATATTTCATATTCTACAATCTCCTCATTCGTCGCGGGTTTAACTTTAAGCTTTTCACCGACTTCTATGGAACGACCCGCTCGTTTTGAAAGTATTTCTCCCAAATGGCCTTGTACAGCAGCCAAATAAAGTGTCTTTTTTGCTCCATTACATATTAGTTTTTTACTGCCATTTGCGGCAACAATGGCACCTTTCTCACCGGTGAAAGCGTCAGTTTTTTTGGCTATGGCCA
Organism: Candidatus Peregrinibacteria bacterium; assembly: GCA_014729615.1. Lineage (GTDB taxonomy): Bacteria > Patescibacteriota > Gracilibacteria > UBA1369 > UBA1369 > WJJQ01. Next base: position 9,774 of record WJJQ01000039.1, read on the forward strand.
GCAACTTGTCATTTTTATCGCTTATTGCAAGGCGGGATCCTTGCGAAAATAATTCCTGGTCAAGCTCTAGTCTTATATTTTGATAATTGGGTTCTATATCTGTAATAGTTCCTTCAGGGATTTTCAATGCCGGGATTTCATTTGGGTCAAATTCATCTCCGAAGCTTTTTATAGTTATAAAAGGATTATACGTTTTTGCATTAATTATTGCGGACGCAGCCGGCGCGAATCGTCTTAAACCATCAAAAACATCGGCCTTTTCATTTTCTACAAAACCAAGTTCCTTCAATTTTTCGATGTCAATTTCCACAGCGTGTTCAATATGTCCGCGATTATGAAATTCGCCGACTCTTACATAACTTCGTGCCGGGCCAATAATAACGGTTCCGTCACTATATTGAACATAGCATCTTTTATCTGCCACATTTTGGCCTTTTTCGTCATTTTGGCCCACGTGGGGGTCAACAGTTATAACAAATACTGAACCGGCGGGGAAATTTACATGATCGCCCAAACACGCGGCAAGATGATGAGCGGCCGATATTTCATTATAAGGTTTGACACTGTTAATTTCCGATAATGAAATTTTATCCTGTGGGCCTTCAGAAGAATCAATATAGCCGGGAGAATGTCTTAAGACGGCATTTCTTTGTTGAATATTGGCAAGATCATCCAGGTCGCTTATTAACACAACCGGTACACGGACTCTACCGTTATCATCCGAATCTGTTCTGTTTTTCGCCAAGTGTTGTTTTAATACATCAAAGCCGTATTTAGGATTTTCAATTGGTGCGTTTAAACTCAAGTTCCATGCGTTTTGATCGAATTTTTCCAGTGCTTCAGATGGTGATTGAATGTGATTAAGTGAATTTGACATAGTATTTTTGTTAAAAAAGTATATAAAAAAACTCCGCTTTTATGCGAAGGTGGTAAAATTTATCTATATTTGCATTAACCTAACCTTCGCATAAAAAACATCATGGGCATCATCATGTCCATCATGTTTTTTGCGGCGATTTGTAAGGCCAATGTTATTTTCATATGCACCCGCATTATATTTTTTAGGTAGACATTGTCAAGATTTTCGATAATTGAAAAAAACCGGGAATTAATATAGTATTGGCATCATGATTAAGCGAATATTTAGCATAAACACAATCTATTTCTTAATACTGTTTACTCCGTTGATAGTTAATCCTTTCGGGATGAAGCCATTTTCCATTTCCAAGTTTGCTTTTTTTATAGTTTTGACTTCAATTGTCGCGCTTATTTTTTTTCTTAAGGAAAAAAATATAAAGTATAACAAATGGATAATGATTATTCTTGGATCATGGATGTTGTCACTGATTTTATCCACAATTTTTTCCGTAAGTCCCATTGAAAGCTTTTTTGGTTTATATGAAAGGCAACAGGGTTTGCTTGCGTATTTGTTTTACAGTCTTTTCTTTATTGTTTCGCTTCAAATATTGGCTAATAAAAAAGTTCAAAAAACCGCTTTCAAAATAATAATTTCAATTGGCGTTATTTTATCGATTCACGCGATTTTACAGCAATTTGACCTTGATCCAATAGGATTGGGAAATTTGGATCAGTCAAGTGGCCGTAGTATCGCACTTTTGGGTCAAGCCAATGTACTTGGGAAATGGTTAATTTTACCGCTAATTGCAAATATTTATTATTTCTTTTCATCTTCATCGAAATTAAAAATATTATTCGCCATCACTTCTTTGTTAACGTTAGCCGGACTTTATACAACTTTAAACAGAGCGACCTTTATGGCTCTTGCACTGGTTTTTGTGTTGGCTATTATTTATAAATATGCGAAAAAAATTAACTGGAAAATTATCATCCCGATAGTATTGGTGGCCATTCTGGCGGGATCGGCAATTTTGTTTACCGGAAACCTTAGATCTATTAGCACCAGGTCTATTTTGTGGGAAAAATCCGTTCAATTGGTTCAGGAAAACCCTTTGCTAGGAAGCGGGCCGGAAACCTTTTATCATACTTATCAAACGGTACTTGATCCGGACATATACAATTATGAGACCATGTTTAATATACCCGACAGGGTACACAGTCAGCCTTTGCAAATTTTATTGGATCAGGGGGTTTTTGGTTTTGCATTTTATGCAATTTTAATCGGATTTTTAATTTATGTTTTTATAACGAAAAAGGCTAATACCGATGAATCAAAGATTGCTTTATTTTCTCTTATAGCAATTCATGTTAGTTTGCTCTTTAGCTTTTCTTTAACTTCTCAATGGATTTTAACATTTTTGCTTGTTGCGGTATTAACTCTTAATACATGCGAATTCAAAAGATTTCAGCTGGATAAATTAAATAGGTTTTTCACCATTTTTCTTTCAGCCATTACGCTATTATTTGCAATTTTCTATGCTTCATCATTAATACAGTCTAATATTCTGTTGAGTAAAGGTATAGATTATTTCTTTCAGGATTATCAAAAGGCAATAGTTACGTTTGATGAGGCGGTTGAAAGTGCTCCATATTTCCGCCTGCCTTATTACACATCTATTCATTTTTTATCTTTGCCTGAAAAATTGCGTGAATTTCCAAGTTCGGCCGTAATTTTGGACAGGCAATTAAACGCTTTGGGGCAAATTATTAATTACAGTTACCATTACGACCTTTCGTCCGCAAAGGTTGAACTAGCAAAGAACAACTACGAGCAGGCAAAAATTCACTTTGAAAACGCCGTAAAAAAGGCTCCAAATTTTCCTGTGGTTTATTCAGATTATGGAAATGCTGCTTTTAATTATAAGGATTATGATATGGCTATAAAAAGTTATGAAAAAATGTTGGAACTTGCACCGGACTATTGGGTAAATGAAAACGAATATGAGGGGCCCGCAATAAGAGATTACAGCGAAAAAAACCGAATATTCAGAAAAACCCATTATTTGTTTTATGACGCGATGACTAATCTGGTAAACAGTTATCTTGAAACGGGACAAATGGAAAAAGCGCGGGTTTTAAAAAATATGTTTTAAAAAAGGGGGCCGCATAAGCGGCCCCCTTTCAAATACCCTTAATCCCTTTTTATTGTTGAGACAGATAATTGTAAACCATTTGTGACGCTTCACCTCTTGAAGCTGAGTCTCCGGGTCTACAATTTGCGGAATTAATAATTCCGTTTTCTTTGGCCACTTGAAAATATGGTGCAAACCATGCTCTTTCAAATTCATTCACATAAGGACAAGTTGATTCCTGAACATCAATTTCATCACCTTCATTATAAAGTCCGCTTGCAAGTACAGTCATTTTAACAAGTGCAGCTCTTGTAACATTATTGTTTGGTCTGAAATCACCTGTTGCGTATCCTTCAACCGCGTTTACAGCAGCTAAAGACTCAATGAAGTCATATGACCATCTTGAAACGGGAACATCTGGGAATGTAGGTCCATTAGTTGTATCAATGGCAATATTAAATCCATTAACAAGAATTTTAGAGGCCTGTTCCCGAGTAACTGTGTCGTTTGGGCCAAAATAACCTGTAAGGTTTCCGTTGGAATATCTGTAACCTTCAATTACACCCAAAGCACTCAAATATTCAACAGCATCAAAGAATCCATTAGTAACCGGAACATCAATGAATGTAGCCTTAACAGCCGGTTCACCGATTTGAGGCGTATTCATAATATCAGCATGTAATTCTCTACACATTTCAACAATCCAATAATCAGATTTGCTTACCTCCGGTGTAAATGTGCCTTCATCATAATGATCTTTATAAACCTGACAAGCGTTTGCCGATGGTTCGAATGACCAAATTGAATTGTGGAATTGATAACAAGCGGCAGCATTATCAAGATTTCCGTTTGCTGTTACTGTGCCTTCTGATTCCTGAACCGCCATTCTTTGACAAAGCGCTTCATCTACAGTTGGAAGGTTCATTAAGTCTGCATGGTATTCGCGGCATAATTCTACTCTCCAATGGTCGTTTTGACTTACCGCAGGAGTAAAAGTTCCTTCATTATAATGAGATTGATATGTCTTACATTCCTGGAATGTTGGAACAGTATTCCAAATTTCACGATAATCTTTTTCACATTGAGCCGCTTCCTCTTGGTTTCCATTACTTGTAATGACACCCTGCGCTCTTTGTATTGCCATTCTTTCGCATAAATATTCATTTACAATCATTTCCGGAGTACCTGTCATCTCTTTATTCCACACTTCTGGGAAGGTGAATTCGCAAATGCCTGCAGCATATTGATATCCATTTGCCGTTAAAGTGCTCTGATCGTAGTATGTTCTTGTCTGTTCACAAACAGATTCAGATGGCCAAAAACTATTTGGATAGATTGTATTACATTGTTTAGTTTTGGTTAAGTCGCCATTTAGAGTAGCAGTCAAAACATCCTGTTTAAGCCAACTTTGCATTGTTTGACATTCGTTCCAGGAAATTTCCGTACCCCATTCGATTGGATAATTATATGAACAAGCACCGGCGTAAATGTCATAACCGTTAGCGGTTAATGTGCCTTGATCTCTATATTGTGCTGCTTGGATACATATATTTCTATCAACGGTGATAATCTTACCCAAAGTTGCATAAATCTCTGGGAATTCCTCTTCACAGTAGCGTATAACTTTTTCAACAGTATAAGGAGAACTTTGCACACCTTGATTAACAAGTGAAATAGCAAAATTACAACCGTTCTCACTTAAGACAAAATTTGAACCCGGAGAATAAACCGCGTTGGGTCCTGTTTTATATTTAAAATATGTATATCCTGTCCATGCACTTATCGTTCCATCAGCATCAATAGCCCTGGCTCTTACTCTGAACTCATTATCACCCGACAACGGTGGAGAATTAAAGAATTCCGATTCGGAAATAAATGAAATCGGATTGGCCCACTTTTGCTCAAGCGTACTGCACCAGTCGCAAGTAATTTCAAATTCATATGAAGTCGCGCCATCAACGGGAGTGACTTCAATAGGAGCAGTTCTAGGATAATTGGTAAGTACCGCGTTATTACCCGGGTAATACAAATAGGGCGTAGATAAATTAGGATTTATATTACCTTGAAATACATCTGCATTTGGAGTTAGAAATGTTGCTGCAGCCACAACACCGACGGCAAGAACCGCCAAAAGGCCGTATAAAAGCCTGTTTTGCTTTTTGTTTTGCATTTTTGGGAGTTAAAAAATATGAAATAAAAAATTACAAATCATCACATTATAGCATTAAAATGAAATTTATTCAATCATGCCTTTGACAAAAAGTATGAAAAAATATAGATTTTTTCCTTAACATTTAATCACCGAAAAAATGGAAGCAATAAAAAATGCTGATCATGAGAAACTTTTAGCGGCAATTGAACTGGAAAGTGAGGAAACAATTCGGCAAGCTCATACAAGAAAAATGAACAGGGACCTCATAGAAAGCAGGTTTTACACTTCTTTGCTCAGAATGGAGTTCGAAAATGTACTGGCAATATTTCTTCCAAACAAGACCGACATCGACGATTTCGACTTGCAAAATGCTTTATTAAGTCTGAGAGGCGTTTTTTACAGCTTCATACACCTTGTTAAATTCAATAAAGGCGAAATTACAGAAGAAAGCATGGGTAGTCATGCAAATGAAATGCAACAATTGGGTTGGATTATAGAAGTGGAACAGGGAGTATATGCAATTAGTACCGAAGCTGAAAACCTTGTAAAACTCTACTATGAAATCAAAGATGAAAATGATCTAAGCATAGATATTGAAACCAAATTAGAGGAAACAAAAGACAGAGTTTCAATCGTAATGGGTGAACCACTTGAAACAGCATAATCCACAACAATAAACCATGCTATTATTTAAAGCCGGGTATAGGTTTAACCTTGTAAACGAAGGGTTTTGACGTAAATTTGGCCGCCTCTTTACTTTCTGCGGGTCTTTTTTGTCCATCCATGGAAATAATTTTTTTCATAAGGATGTTTGGTTGAGAAATTTTCCGTTTTGGCAGTGGCATTGGGTCGAACAAACGACTGTTGATATCCGGTGAAAAGATTCTGATTTGCATAATATATTAAGTTAATAATAAAAAAATTTTTTAGTTAAAATAAGCAATCGGCAAAGCGATTTTGAAACAGATAATCTTAGTTTAATTATCTATACTGTCGAATTAATCCGGTAACCACACCCTGCACGCAAAGTGAACCATCAGGATAAATATTGTCATAATTTGGATTTTCCGGTTTCAAATAAACATTTCCGGTAGCATCCTTCATATATGTTTTTACCGTATTTTGATTATCGACAAGACCTACAACAACGTCTCCGACTCGCGGCTCAAGTGATCCGCAAACAACCAAAACATCACCTTCATATATACCCACATCAATCATACTGTCCCCGGTAACCCGCAACAAATATGAATTTTTAAAATTATGCACTATATCGTCACCAACTTTCATCCAGCTTTCAATGTATTCCTCGGTGAGAATGGGACCGCCGGCAGGTACCATCCCAAGCAGAGGCAGCTTTTTTTCGCTACTCTCAAGCCTTTCCTTAACACTGGAAAGAAGCTTGATACCGCGAGGAGTATCATCTTTCATAATATACCCCTTTTCTTCAAGCGCTTTTATGTGTTTCAAAATACTATTATCCGAACTTACCCCGAAAAATTCACGCATTTCACGTATTGTAGGAGAAGAGCCATGTTCTATTTGATAATCCTCTATAAATCTGAGGACGGCTTCCTGTTTTTCGGTAAGTATTTCAGACATAATTTTATTTAGAAACTATGTTCATTATAGGTGAGTGTACACTCACCGTCAATACTTTTTTAAAAGATTTAAAAAAATGACTAAAATAAAAGGAAAATTAAGCTTCAAATTCAAAAATGCTACGATGTTTGAATCCAAATAATCTTAAATAAGCAGATAAAACCGGTAAATCTATTTTTTTGTTATATTTTCTTACATTTGAATTATAATCATCGGTCAAAGCTTCAATTTCTCTGTTAATTTTTTTAAACTGACTTTGTATTGATAAAAAACCAACACTTTTTTGAATTGATTCTGACTGACCGCAATACTCCCATAATTGATGTAAAAGATTGCTGATTTTCAAATCGGCATGAACTTTTTTTGGTATATCATCAAGAATTGACCAAGAAAGTCGTCTACTTTCAATTACTTCCTTAAATAATTTATTATTAACCACTCCTTTTTTTTTCATTATTTCAATCAAAGAAGGAATTTTATCAAGTCTTATATTTAACTTTTCCAAAAGGGAAAACCATTCAAGATTAAGATCATTTCTGTACCCTCTAAATTGAACGAATATGAAAGTGCCGACTAAAAGTAGCGACAATAAAACCAAAGAAACGATCAATAATAATGTGTCCATAATTTTTTTTATTTTCTTAAATTATACCATAAAAATTAATTTCTCCACTCACCATTTTGAACCGTTGATGTAAAACTGTTTTCCTCAACCACTTCGCCCGCCGTGGTTTTCTTTACATTTTTATGCTTTCTTTCAGCCATTTCACGGTTTGCTTTAACGTCGTACAATTTGTGTTCTTCTGCGTAAGAAACTGTTTTAACTTCACGTTCCTCCTTTGTTTTTTCATCAAAGGCCTCATTCCTTACTCTGTTTACAAGTCTAAAATGAAAATCAGGATTTGGTACATTATGAATAGTTATTAAATCAGGGCCAAAAGCGTTAAAAATAAGTTCTCCATAGCCGAGAATGTTTTTGAAAAGACCGACCTGTTGCTTTTGTATATCCTGAATCCTTTTCATGTAAACGGATTCGTGATCATTTGTCAGATAAAGTGTTCTGTGAATATCGATAACTCTATGATTGGTAATGATTACATAAGTAATATAAAACTCAAACAATCGCATAAAATAGTTATGCGTCATTACAGCGGTACCGGTGAGTGTTAAAAGAAAAAGTATCTGAAACAATGTCTCCTCAAGAGTAAACTGAGGTAGTTGCACAGCCGCGTATGTGGCCAAACTCAGAATTGCAATGAACAGAACAAATGAAAATGTTGGACCCATGAGTGTAATCCAGTGTTTTCTAAAAAAATCGATCACTTCCTCGTCATTCATTTGGCCTTTAAAATGTTTATCCTTATTATTCATGAGTTTAATAATGCTAAAGCTATAAAGATTGATCCGATCGTATACACTCCCATTGCGAAAATATAAAGAATAATCACATGTTTCAAATGCATTTTTCCAAACAAAAGAGTATATTTATGTTCTTTAAGACTATATTTTTTAACACTTATATGTAATCTCCATAAGTTTAATCCAGCAAAGATTGCGGAAATCAAAAGTACGGTAGCTATAATTATCCAAAAAATTGTCATGCGGTTTTCTTATAAATCTCGATCGTTTCTTTTGCGGCTTTATTCCATGAATACGGGCAAATATAATCTTTACATTTTTGTTTTAGATTTTTGTTTGTTACTATTTCTATCATTGCCTTGGCTATGTTTTTCTCGTCGTTGGGTGATGCGTATATCGCGTATTGATCAATCACTTCGTGATGAACGGGGATATCTGAGGTGGCAACCGGTATTTGTCTGCAAGCGGCCTCTATTAGTGGTAGATTGAATCCTTCTTTTAAGGAAAAATTAACCAATCCCAGTGCGCCTTCATATATGTTGGACAAGTCATTTTCTTCTACAAAGCCTAATTGAATCACCTGTCCGGTACCTTCTTGCAATTCTAACGTACGCCTTTTTTTAGAATCTGTCAAATCATCATAACTTTTATACAAATTCGTATTTAATGATTTGCCACCCACAATAACCAGATTCACATCGAAATTGTCCGCCACCTCATTATTAAATGCTGAAACCATCCTTTCAACATTTTTTCGCGCATCAAAGCCGCCAACATAGAGAAGATATTTTTTTTTCAAAATCGGGAACTTCTTAATCGTGCTTTCAAATGGCACATCATTTGTTATAAAGGGAGCATTGTAGACGACATTAATTTTCTCATCTGGTACTTTACAGACCATACATATTTCTTTTTTTGATTCATTGCTTACCGTGATAATTTTTTTTGCCTTTCTTACGGCTTTTTTTGCTTTATTATTATAAATTTGGCTTAACAATGATTTTGAATAATTTTTTTCGGTCCATGGGATTGTGTCATGAACGGTGACTATTTCCGGGATGCTTGTTTTACCCCATTTATTTGCGGGATAGGGGATATGTATTAAATCGGCATTTACCTTTTTGAACAATTTTGGAAGCTGAACTTGCTCCCAATAAGTTTTCTTCAAACCGCCCAGAATCAGGGGTTTTTCACTCAATTCAATTATTTCGATATTTTCGGGAAATTTCATTTGCACAGTGGCGGGCACCGCAATTTTAAATTTTATTTCGGGATTGTTATGAGCCATTTCAGAAAAAAGATATCGTGTATATTTACCGATACCCGTAAATGGTTTTGTTAAAAATCGTCCATTTACACCTACAATCATAGATTTTTTAATATATTAATTATGCTTTTAACAGCATTTTGTTTTTTATTTGATTTCTTTTTTTGTTTTAAAAGTTCTTCACATTTTTGCAAAAATTTAACAAGATCAAATTCATCTTCCTCCATTACAAACCCATTGTATTCATTTGCGAAAGCCAATGCATTATCTATTTGGTCTCCTCTACTCACCTTTTTACTGAGAGGGATTAAAATTGCAGGCTTATCTACTGCCATAATTTCCGCAAGGCTCATTGCGCCCGCGCGGGAAATTATTAAATCACAAGCCGCGTACAAATGTGCAAGTTCTTCTTTTACAAAGTCATAAGATATATAATTTTTTGCCAGATGTTTGTCTTCTGAGCCAAGAATTACCTCAATTTCTTTCCTATTTTTACTTTTGTCTTTACCGCAAATGTGAATGATTTCATATTTACTGAGCAACAAATCCAGATTATCCCAAATGATATCGTTTATGAATCCCGCTCCCTGACTTCCGCCCATAGCCAGCAACACTGGTTTGTTTCCGGTCAGATCAGTAATTTGCAGTCCTTTTTTTTTGTTACCGTTTGTTATTATTTTTCGCACGGGATTACCGACTACCTCGACATCTTTTTTAAAAAAGTCAGCACTTTCTTTGTAAGCCACCAAGATTTTCGATGCGAATCTGGCACATATTCTATTTGCCAATCCCGGTACTAAATCAGACTCATGCAAAACTATTTTTTTACCAAGTACCTTGGCGGCCAAAACAACCGGAACACTTACGAATCCGCCTTTGGCAAAAACAACGTCGGTTTTAAATTTGTTTATAAAAAAGAGAGATTGAATGAAGCCAAGAAAAATAAAAATTGGATCAATAAAATTTTTAAGCGAAAAATACCTTCTTAATTTTCCGCAAAAAATAGACTTAAATGGAATATTATTTTCCGCAGACATGACCTTTTCCATCGATTTGCGACCACCGATGTACAAAAATTTAATATCATTGTGAGACCTAAACTCTTCGATAAGGGCCAAGTTGGGCATTATATGACCTCCTGTTCCCCCGCCGGTTAGTATTAGGCGTATTTGTGTTTGCATATTTTGAGATTTGTAAGAGCACGCCGACTCCAATTAATGTTGCGACCAGTGACGATCCTCCATAACTTACAAAAGGCAAGGTTAAGCCCGTTACGGGCAATAGGCCAATATTAATGGAGATATTCATGAAAGCCTGAATGACAATCCATGACGTTATACCCGAGGCTGTGAGTTGTGAAAATCGGTCCGGTGCGTTAGCCGATATAGTATACCCCCTATAACCGATAAGTGAATAAACAAGCACCACTACGAATATTCTTAAAAAGCCCAATTCTTCTGCGGATGCCGCGAAAATAAAATCATCCGACGCCTGGGGCAGCCAAAATGATTTTTGCACTCCCTGTGTCAAGCCCTTACCCCAAAAACCACCGGTACCAACGGCAATATTGGCTTGTTCGGTTTGCCAGCAATAATCCTCTCTACAGTTTTCGTTTTGGTTCATGAAAGCCTGAAAACGCTCATTTACACGGTCCACTCCCGTTATTAATACCATTGCGATTAATCCCGCGAAAAGAGCCCCCAACGCAATATGACTGAATTTTGCCCCGGCCACGAAGTACATGACAACCGCGATTCCCGCAATTACCAAAGTACTACCCAAATCGGGCTGTAATACGATCGGTAAAAGTATTATTCCCGTGACAATACAGAATGGTAAAAAGCCGTTTTGCAAGGTGCCGATTTCTTTGTTTTTCTTTTCAAACCAATAGGCCAGATAAAAAATTAAAGCCAGTTTTGCAAATTCAGTCGGTTGTAATGATGTATTAAAAATCACAATCCAGCTTTTGGCGAAAGTTGTAAACTGCGAACCGATAATAAGTACCAAAAATAACAAAACAAGCGTTGCTCCAAAAATAAATACGGCTGATTTTTTCCAGAAACGATAGGCAATTTTACTCACCACCAACATGGCGAAAATACCTATCAACATTCTGATCAAATGATTTTTAAACAGGTAATAGCAGTCCACTCCGTTGTCGCCGCAGTTCGGGTAAAGTATGTCCGGCGCCGTTAATTGAATAGATTTCGGAACTCCGATACTCGTTATCATTATTAGTCCAAAAAGCAGTAGGCCGATAACAAGAAATAAAAGTGTTTTGTCAGCCTGTAATTTTCGCATAGAATAGTACTGTAAAAAGCTTAGCTATACTAACAGCCGCTTGGGTCAAAATCAATCATTAAAAGCCGTTTATCACACATGAAAAAACACTTTGCAATAACTGTTCCGCTAACACTTTCATTTTTCATTTTCGATCAATTTACAAAGTGGATCGCGGCTAACAGTTTTCGAAATCCTTTGGAAATATTTTCGTTTTTCAGACTCATTTATAGGGAAAATACCGGAATTGCATGGAGTTTGCCCGTTCCTTCCGCTTTTTTAATTCCGCTTGTAATTGCAATAATTGTTATGATCATCCATTTCGCGTATAAAAATCTGGATTTTCGCCAAAACATGTCATCCATAGTGCTTTCTTTAATTCTTGGCGGAGCAATCGGCAATCTTTACGATCGTATTACTTTGGGGTACGTAATAGATTTTATTTCGGTGGGTTCTTGGCCCGTTTTTAATCTGGCGGATACTTTTTTGGTTGTGGGGATCTTCCTTCTTATCGCGTTTTATGGTAAAATAAAAAAAGTTTCAAAATAAAAATTAAACATGGAGGATCAGTCATACAACATGAATAATAATCAAACTTCAACTGAAGGCGATATTTCGTTTGGCCCCCGGAATTTGAGTTTTCTGCAGCTTGTGTTAAAAACTTTTGCCGGATTGGGTGGAGGTTTGGCCGGCGCTGCCATTATGGTTTTAATTTTTATTGGTGCTTCATCGATTTTGGGCCCGGTTTTGGAACCAATTTTGCAAAATGGAACAGAAGGAGAAGTGGATTTTATTTTCGTGGTCGTTATTATGGTCATGGTGTTAATGACATCAATAGTTTCAAGTATGTTGTCAACGTTGCTTTTGGCTTTCACTGAAAGAGAAAGGTATACGCGTATTACAACTACAATGATGCAGGTATTTCTTATTAACTTGGTAATTTTTCTTTTTGTATTACCGATTTACCTTACCGTAACATCGGTGGGCTATGATTTAATGGGCTATGCGGCGGGCCTGCAAATCATTGTGGGAGCCTTGGCCAGCGCGCTTATTCTGGAACTAATTCATGATTATAAATATTCACTGCTTGCGGTTTACAGCACGGTACTGGCCATTTTAGTGGGAACCGGGGCAAATTATCTGATTTATTACATTAGTGGGAATGCAACAATACTCTTGTTTACGGCCATTCCAATTATTTGGCTTCTAATAGGTTTCTTCCAGGCAATTGTCGCCATGTTTTATTACTGGGTTTGGCAAACCTGGGGTTCAGATTTTTTGGCAAGCGAAATGTCTTATGGAAACGATTACGGTGAAATGCCGGAGCCGGAACCCGAGGAATTGTTGCCGCCTGATGAAGAAGGAAGAGATTTCCTGAGCAATGGTTAATTATTTAAGCTCGTTAAAAGAGCTTCTTCCATTTTTTCGGTACGCGGTTTTTTCCCAAACCATATTTCAAATTGTTTTTCACCTTGATAAAGCAGCATCTTATATCCGGGGACAATTCTGCATTCAGCTCTTTTGGCTTCTCTGACAAGTTTAGTTTCAATGGGATTGTAAACTATGTCCATAACTATCATACCTTTTTTAAAGTAATCGGGGTCCACCAGTGAAGCGTTTATGTTCGGATACATTCCAACAGAAGTAGTTTGAATTAAAACATGTGCGGGATATTTAAAAATATTAGACAAAGTGTCGGCCTGGCAGCCTAGTTTGTCGGCCAAAGCCTGGGCTCGTTCTAGCGTCCGGTTTAAAATTGCCACTCTGGCTCCCGATTGCACGCAGCCATATGCTACGGCCGCGGCGGCTCCACCCGCTCCCAGTATTACAACAAATTTCCCTTCACAATCCTTTCCTACAAATTCCATTGCGCGAGTTGCGCCAATCCAATCTGTATTGTAGCCCTTAAGTTTACCATTTACATTATGCACAGTATTTACAGCCCCAATAGCGGCTGCATGTTTATCAATCGAGTCCAGAAAAGGAATAATTTTTTCCTTGTGAGGAATAGTAACGGAAAGCCCTTTAATGGGAATATCGTTTACATCTTTTTTTATAAAATTTTCCAGTTCTTCCGGAGCTATTTGAAAAAGTCTATACTCATCATCCATATTGTATTCATAAAATGCCGCCTCAAACATTTGAGGCGACATAGAATGTTTAATTGGATACCCTACAACTCCGTATAAACTCATTTAAGCTTTTTTATTTAACGCTTTTGTTTCCACTCCCGTTTTTTCACCCCATTGTTCAACAGCTCTCAATATTTCAATCGGCATCATCCAGATTGTTGTATTTGATTGATCCGATGAAAGGTCATTAACTGATTGTAATGTTCTTAAATGTAAAGCTCCGGTCGCGGATGAAAGCATGTTAGCCGCTTTAACCATGTTTTCAGCAGCCATAACTTCACCTTCCGCCTTAATAACCACGGCTCTTCTTTCACGTTCAGCTTCGGCTTCTTTTGCGATTGTACGTTTAAGGTCTTGCGGTATTACAATATCTTTTAAATCAAGGTTTTCCACTTTAATTCCCCATGGATCAGTTGCTTTATCAACCACTTCCTGAATACCCTGTGAAATTTCCGCTCTGTTCTTTAACAATTCATCCAATGTCACGCGCCCGATGGCGTTACGCATTGTAACCTGAGCCAACTGACTGATGGCATAATAAAAGTTTTCCACTTCAAGAACGGCTTTTTCAGCGGCAACAATTTTATAATATATAACCGCGTTAATCCCCACCGGAATATTATCTTTGGTAATTGCTTCTTGTTCAGGCACGTCAACCGTTTTTGTTCTAATATCGACTTTTCGCATTATCTGAAGAACGGGGATAATGATTCTCCATCCCGGTGCTTTGGTATTCGTATATTTACCCAACGTAAATGTAACTCCGCGTTCGTATTGATTTACTTGTCTGATTATAGCAAGCAGAATAACAACAGCCACAATAAGAATAGGTCCGCTGAAAATGGTAAATAAGATTGTTTCTCCCATCTTTGATTGAGTTAATAATAAATGAAAACTAAAGCCATTTTAGATGGCTTTTGAAACACAATCAAGAAAGTTGTTAAATTAGTAAAAATTTGGTATAATAATAGGATATTTATAGACAAAAATGATTAACTCAATCCTTGGCATTCAAACCGCTTTGGCGCAAACAGGTACAACAGCCGGTAATATAGCTAATGATACTCAAGATCAAATATCCGACATGGTAGCTAGTTTCATAACCAGAATACCATTATTTTTAACAGCGTTAATAATTGCTGTTGTTTCTTATATAGTCGCCAGGATTGTTAAAAGTGCCGTTGAAAACAGACTCGCGGCACAGGGTTTTGAAGAGGAGCATAAAGGTATTACAAGTTTATCGGGACGACTGGCTAACATTGGTGTATTGACACTTGGAATAACAATAGCATTAAGAATTGCGGGAATAGACATTACATCGATAATTGCGGCAGGTGCTTTTGCAATTGGATTCGCGCTCAAAGATATTCTTATGAATTTTATTGCGGGAGCAATGATTCTTATTTCAAAACATTACACCATAGGAGATGTGATAGACGTTAATGGAACAAAAGGTACAATAGAAGAAATACAAACTCGAGCAACCATATTGAAGGGGTTTGATGGAACACGTATTGTGGTTCCGAATTCAGTCCTCTTTAAAAACAAAGTTATTAGTTTTACCAGTAACCCGTTCAGAAAATTTCAAGTGGATATTGGCCTGCCCTACGGAATAGATTTGCAAAAAGCCATGGATATAATGAAAGAGCAGGTTCAAAAAACCCGGAAAGTATTGGTTGAGCCCAAGCCGAGTATTTGGTTGGTAGAGTGGGGAGATTATTCAATAAACTTTAAAATAAATGCCTGGGTTGAATCACGAGCCGGCTGGATTGGAGTTAGAACCCGTTTAATTAAAAATATTGATAATGCTCTAAAAGAGGAAGGCATTGAAATACCATTTCCGATTACTTCAATTGATTTGATAAACAATAAGGAAGAAAATAAACAGGAAAAAGCGGTTAAAAAAGCAATGGAAGAAAAAAGCTCCACTACAGATCAGTCAAATGAAGAAGATGAAACTGAAGCCAAAGATATGGGTATAGCGCCTACGCCTGAACAAGTTTCAGCACCCGAATGGCTTAAATCAGCTGCGGCAAATGCATCGAAAGAGCCGCAACTACCAACGGACCCGAAAGATGAAATTCCGGGATTACAGGCCTTACCTGAAGCAACCGATTCCGGACAAAACCAAAATGAAACCCCCGTACCCGGGATAGAGCCTGTGCAACCGACTCAACCCGTACAGCAACAACCCGTACAGCAACAACCGCAGGTGCAACCTATGCAACCCGTGCGGCAAGAAGAGCCCGTCACACCGCCCCCGGTTACATATCCAAACAATCAATAAAAAAAACCTCCACCTGAGTGGAGGGTAAAAATCCTGATTCTATCAGCAGAAGATAAAAAGTATATTTTAGAACTGCTGAGAATTTTTGTTTTTGGATTTGTTTTGGTTTTTGTAAACTGTTGACTAGTCAGTTTTTATTTTTTTCTACCTCGTTTTGGCGAGTTGTTTCCAGTCCTGCCACGGACCGTCTGTTTAGTGTATCTTAACCACCGGTTGGTGAAGAAAAAATACCAGACAGCGGTAGGGTTGGCCCGGTTAGTCAAGGGGGACCATCACAAAGTAGAGAGAACGAAACAGATAAAGGAAGTTTATATGCTTCGCACTCTCTGCTATAGTATTAAACGAATCCTGGTCTAATTTTCAATGGTCTGCTGATGCCTCTACAGAAAATTGGTTCTTGGAGGGCATGATCTCAATAACAATCAAAAATCAGCGTTTCATTACATTGTATCAAAACTGTAATAAGAAGTCAAACATACTGTAATGGACAAACACAAGAAAATATTGCAAAACATATTACAGTCAAAAAAGCAAATAATAGAAAAAATGCATATAAAAGCCATAAAATCTAAAACCATTACACCGCAAGATGATATTATTACATCTTTGTTGGGCACATTACACCGGCATAAAATACCTGAAAAAACAGTGATTATAATAGCATCTAAAGTAGTGGCAATTACAGAGGGGCAAACGTGTAATGTTACAGGTAATGAAGACCTTGAAAAACTTGTTAAGAAAGAGGCTGATCAGTACTTTAAAGGGTCTCCGGTGCCGCTGTCTGTTAAAAACGGAATATTCACACCCTGGAGTGGAATCGATGCCTCGAACGCCGGTAATAACAAAGTAATAAAATGGCCGGCTGATTCTTCCAAAACCGCGTATGAAATTTGGAAAGCGGTCAAAAAAGCTAAAAATATTAAAAAAATTGGTGTAATTATTGCCGATTCTTTTTGCGTGCCTCTTCGAAAGGGTACAATTTCAATCGCAATCGGTTATGCCGGATTTGAACCGATTAAAAATTATAAAGGTAAAAAAGACATTTTTAAGCGGACACTGAATTACAGCCGTCAGAATATGGCAGATATGATTGCAAGCGCCGCCACTTTGGAAATGGGAGAGGGGAGTGAAAAAAAGCCATTTGTTTTGGTTTCAGGCCTTGATATTAAATTTACAAATAAAAAATCGGACATTCATGACTTGATTCTTAGGCCGGAAGAATGTTTATATAAACCCATATTAAAAAAAATTAATGTTTAGATTAGGAGTACTTGCGTCAACCAGGGGAACAGATTTACAGGCAATTATTGATGAAATAAATGCCGGCGAAATGCCCGGAATTGAAATAGCAATAGTTGTGAGTAATAAAAAGAATGCATATGTGTTGGAAAGGGCTAAAGAACACAATATTGAGGCCATTCATCTAGATCCGAAAAATCGATCCAAAGAAGAATACGACCAAAAACTGGTTAAAATTTTTAGGGAAAAAAATGTGGATTTGGTTTGTTTAATCGGTTACATGAAAATATTGACTCCCGTTTTTGTAAACGCGTTCAAAAATAAAATTATCAACGTTCATCCCGCTTTAATGCCCAAATATTCGGGGCCGGGGTTTTTTGGAGCGAATGTACATGAACAGGTTTTAAAAAATAAAGAATCCGAAACGGGGGCCACGATTCATATCGTAGATGAAGGAGTTGATACCGGCCCCATTTTAATGCAAAAAAGCGTAACCGTTGATAAAAACGACAATGCTGAATCCCTAAAAAACAAAGTTCAGGCCCTTGAGAAAGAAATGTATCCCGAAGTAATCAGAATGTTTAAGTCCGGTAAAAATCCTGATCAAAATTAGATAAATATATCCAGCCTCCAAAGTCACTGTTTTCAACGTAAAGGTCAAATTCAGTTTGTCGGCATATAGCTGTAGGATTTCCGGCACGACTTATTAAATATATCTCATTTGGGCTAATTTTTTTATTGTTTTTCTTCCTTTCATCTAAAAAATCTGTGAGATATTTTGATATCTTTGACCTTAAATCATTGACCTTTTGCTGGTCAGCATAGCCCAATTCAGAATACAAGTCTCCTTCAACGCCCTCATCATGCTGTAAATAAAAATTTGCCATAAATTCGCCCCAAGCCGGAATTATCCTGAAATGCTTGAATAATTCATCATCAGCATTACGCAGAGCATCATGTAATGAATCAAAATCCTCATTTTTACGTATTTTACCGGTGCTTTTATCTATAACCAGTTCTCCCGTTTTAGGATTAAAAATTTGTATTGAATAGCTGATCCCACCATTGCTTAAGCGAAACACCTTGCTTAATAATTCTCCTTTTAAGTCAAATCTCTGCCACTCATAAGAATTACCACTTTTTTCCACGCTCCATTTTGAGGCTTTTTTAGTGGTTCTTTCCTTCGAACGCAATTTTTTCGCATCGGGATTTTTCATAGCCGCCACAATATATACATTGTCAGCTTTTTTTCAATCCTTTTTTTGACCACTTTAAATAATATTTTAACGCGCTAATTACATGATTCCAGAAGACCGCTTTAAAAAGCAGTGTGCGGAATTTTCCCTGACTTAATCTTTTTTGATAATGCTCAACAACAACTTTAGGATAATAGACCACTTTCTTATCAAGCAAACTGATTTCTCTGCATAAATCAAAGTCTTCCATAAATAAAAAATACCTTTTATCAAATCCACCAACCCTGTCCCAAACCTTTTTTGGAATCATCATGGCGGCCCCTGTAATTAAGTCCACTTCTTGTATTTTATTATGATCAAAGTCAGCCATTAAATATTTGTTTACCCTTTTTTTGAAAAAAGGTAGTTTTCCCAAAAATGAGCGGTTTAAAACAAGATCCCAAAAACTCATCAACCGTCGGCACGATTCCTGAATTTTACCACTTGAATACCGCAGTTGCGGCCCCAATAAACCGATTTCTTTATGCTTTTCCAAATAATCCACCATTTTCTTTAAACTGTTTTCTTTAACGGTTACGTCCGGATTATGAATAAAAATATAGTCGCCTTTTGCAATTCGTGCGCCCAAATTATTTCCTTTACCAAAGCCAATATTATTAGGTGATTTAATCAAAGTAATTCGCTTTTCTTTTTTTGCCATGTTTAGAAAATCCAAGCTTTCCAAGTCTGTGGAGGCATTATCGACCACTATTATTTCAAAAGGAAAATTTGTTTTTGATTTTTCCAGAGCTTCAATTGCCAGTTTGGGAAAATACTTGTGATTGTAGTTAACGATTATTACGGAAACTTTAGGTTTCATACCTTTTTCTTATGCGATTTTTTTCTTTAACTCATCTCTATAAACTTTTGAAATATCAAGCCTGTTTTCATATTCTTTTAATTGCCAGGAGCCGGTTATAAATTTTCCATCATCAACATCTTTTTCAACAACAATTCCCGCTCCAATACAGCAATTATTACCGATTTTGATTCCCGGCATGAAACTGGTATTCACACCGGAACGGACATTATTACCTGTAATAAGTCCAAATTTATTTCTGCCACTGCTTATTCTTTGTTCCCGGATTGTAACCTCGATGTCTTTTTCATCGAAGCGCAGATTTCCGGTTACAGTACCTGAACCGAACGAAACATTATTTCCTATAATACTGTCTCCGACATAATTTGTGTGTGTCCAGACATCATTTCCAAAATAAGACCTTGCAACTTCAGTACCAAAGCCAACAACACACTTTTTACCCACACATGAATTTCGAACCAGACCATTGGTTGCAACAATACTTCCATCACCAATATATGTCGGGCCGTTAACCATCGCGTTGTCCAACACTTTCACCCCCTTGCCCAAATACACATTACCCTTGATAATTGCGGAATCGGCAATTTCTGCGTCTTCACTATGTATACCTTCCAATTTAGATAAGAAAAAATCCATAACATCCAACACATGCCAGGGATACTTGATCGGCTGCCAAAAACCGTCATAAGGAACTGCCTTGATTTTCATGCCATCTTTAATCATTTTATCGACGGCAACTTCGTATTTATCGTCAGAATCGGTTTTTGCATTACGTATATAGCTTGCTAAAGTATTTCCATCTTCAAAATAGTGAATTACAATATTAACCATATCGCTGGGCTCGTTTCCTTCACCCGGTTTTTCCATAATTCCGGTGATAAAATTATTTTCATCTGTACTTAAGTACCCGCCCGGAAAATATTTAGACACTTTTTTCCCTACAATCGCTCCGTCAAGGTCGTCAGAAATACTGGCGGCCATTAGTTTAAAAGCGTCTTTTTCCACCACATCGTTCGAACTTACTATAATCAGCGATTCGTTTTGTGTTATTTCCAAAGCAGACAAAACACCTCCTGCTTGACCGGCATTTAGATCGGTTTGTTCTACAAGGTGAATTTTATAAGGTAAAGGATCACAAACTTTTTCAATTTTATCCAGATTATGCTTACCCCCAACTATTATAAAATCATTAAACCCGCTTTCCGCCAAAGTTTCCAGCTGATGCTGAAGCAGCGACTTCCCCATAAATTCCAGAAAAATCTTATCTTCAATGGGTTTCAGGCGTTTACTTCTTCCGGCGGCAAGTAATACGACTTTCATCAGGTAACTAATAATTCAAGTAAATTTTTCTTTTTGGCTTGCGCAATTTCCATGGCGATCCTTTCTCCGTAACTTATGCTGTTGCCATATAAATATCCGCTATAAGGAGTAAATCTGGTTCCGGGAGACCCGGGAATACGCATACTGACGTCAAAAATTACTATTTCTTCATGACCGTCTTCGGTAATTACGGCACCTTGTAAAGCAAACGGGCCAATAATACCCGGCGGATTTTCTTCCCGCGTTAGTTTAAGAAAAGCTTCGCCGGCTTTAAATGCTTTTTCAAGAATTGATTCTTTTACGGTACATGTCATATGCCCGTTTTCAATCATTCTTGGCTTCATATATTTCAATACTTCAATTTGCTCAGGCGCGGTTAGGCGTAATATGCCATCAAGATTTGTTTGTCGTCTTATATCTGTTCCCATTAATTCCAATTCTTCACTTACAGGTGAATAAAAATAATTAAAATTAACGTGGGCTCCAACTACAAACTCTTCTATAACGGCTCGATCCAACCCTTCCTGGTTGATTATACCCGCTTCTATTAATTCTTTGGATTTTGTGTAATAATCTTCCGGTGTTGCCGCCACAAAAAAAGCTCGTTCATAAGTTCTGGCAACTTCATTGACTTTCACAAGCACCATTCGGTCAATTTCTTCCGGATTATTGTAGATTTTAGGAAATCTGATTCCTGCTTGCTCCAAAAGATAATATTGGTTTTTTTCAACATCTCTTTCTTCAAGTTTTAACATATTTCGCGTTCCGAAAATTGGCACTTTAAAGTCACTTTCAACCTTCGCGAAATCGCAATATACCCAAAAATACCTGTTATGCACAAAAATAGTATTATGTTTTCGCAGTTTTTCCTGAATATCTTCATTCACAATATCACCAAAATTATCAACCAGAATAATGTCGTCAATGCAACCTTTTACCGATTTCCACGTTTCAGGTTGATCGGGATGAACGTCAATATCCGCCCTTGTTTTAAAATATTTCTTATAAGTGTGTTCTCTGCCTTTTTGGCAAACGGCAAGCGTTTTAAAACCCAATTTTTTGGCTCCGTGGCATACATCGAGAGCGCTATGACCACCCAAAACTCCGATAGTAATTTTATCGGGATCATAACCGTTTAAAGTTTCCAGTATTAACTGATGAGAAATTGCAGACATAATGTAAAAATAGTTAACCGAGTATTTCTTCCAACCTTCCGGATTCAATCGCCGTCTTTATATCTCTGGCGATTCTTCTGCCCGTGCTCATAGGTTCATTATATTTCAACCAAGTATAAGGCGAGCCATGAACGTAGGGGTTGGTACCGGCAACTATTCTAGCGGAGATTTCAAAAACATTAAACCTTAGTTCCGGATCAATGATTGCTTCAAGGCAAAAAGGTCCGTATAGTCCTTTTTCTAGTGTTGAGTTTGTTTTTTCACAATGCAACTTTTTTGATTCTTCAACGACTCTTTCACCCATTTTAAAAATATCGGCTAAAACAGACTCCCTTATCACCAATGGAATGTTTCCGGTAATTGTATAGCTGGTTCTGATACCGACATCTAATTGATCTTTGGAGGCAATACGTCCGATTGAATCAGCATTCGATTCATAACGTTTATCGAAACTCATGATTTCCAGCTCACCCGTTAAAGGGGATTTAAAGAAATGCGTATACATGGGAACTCCAACAATATATTCCTGAATCACATAGCCTTTTTCATTGGGATATTCCTTAATTCTTTCATAAAATTCGGCCGGATTATTAGCGATAAAGTAGCCCATTCCACCTTTAGCACCGTGAAATTTTACAATCACCGCTCTATCAATATCATCAGGCGATTTAAAAATTTGTGGTAAACGCAAACCCGCCGCTTTAAGCCATTCCCTTTCTTTGGTTCTGTCAGACTCCCATTCCAGTATCCCCTTGGTCCCATAATGCATAACCTTAATATCCATTACCTTTTCCCAGCCCAAATAGCTTACAAAGGATCCATGCGGGATCATAATCGCATTTCTTTTTACCAATTCATCTTCAATTTCAAAAAAATCACTGAATTTATCAACGAAAAGAAATTCATCCGCCACATTATAATTTTTATAAATACCCTCACGACCTTTTTCACAAATGCAAATCGTTTTAAAGCCTTCATCTTTCGCCCCTTTTAAAATCTGTAAAGCCGTGTGGCTTCCAAGTGTCGTAATTGCATAATCTTTTATATCTGTACCGAGCATAAACGATTTGTTGATATTTTTATAAATTAAAACATGAACGAAAAATTTCGTCCATACTTTTTAAATTACAATTAATAGCACCACACCTATCAGATATAAATAAATTGAGAAGTAAATCAAAGAATTGCTCTTTAAAAAGCGCATCAAAAAGGCAACTGAAATGTATCCCGCAAGAAATGAGCTCACAACTCCCGTTATGACAAGACTGGTATCAGGTAATAAAAAATCTCCACCCACGACTTTTATAACAGATAAAAGAGTGGCGGCTGTAATTGCTATAGCGCCAAGAAGAAAAGAAAATCTGGCAGCTTCATCGCGTTTCATTCCAAACATCACACCCGTGGCAATCGTGGAACCGGACCTGGAAACTCCCGGGATCAAGGCAACAGCCTGGGCCACGCCTATCCACAACGCTTTTAACCAAGACATTTTACCGCTGTTTACTTTTTTTCCGATCTGTTCGGACAAAATAAAGAATGTGGCCAATACCAAGAGTACAATGGCCACTGTTTGTGCGCTTCTAAAGGTTGCAGATATCCATTCATTTAGTAAAAGGCCCGCGAATATTGCCGGAATTGTACCGACAACCAACATAAAAATGTATTTTTTGTCTTTTTGATCGGCTTTTTTAATAAACATTCTAAAAAAAGCAAGAATAAGTCGCTCAAAATCCTTCCGGAAATAAACAAAAATTGCCAATAAAGTGCCAAAATGTACGGCAATATCAAACACCTGCAGGCTTTCCACCGGTAATTCCATCAACTGTTCGGCGATTACCAAATGACCCGATGAAGAAATAGGAAGGAATTCAGTAATCCCTTGCAATACGCCTAAAAATAATGCTTCTAAAACAGACATGCACTAAAAATACACTATTTTATTCTTTTGGACTATTTAATTCTTCAATTTTGCCCGCCCCGTTTCCATTATCGGCGCTTGTTTGCTCATTGCAATCTTTTACAAGAACAGCGACACCCATGCCAACCAGCAAAGAAATTACGGCAATGTCATATATGCGGGATTTTAGGTTATTTGGCTTATATTTCTGTGAAGGGAACAATTGAGCTAATTGCTCTCTTCTTCTATAAAAAACATCTTTATTATTGCCCCGATAAAGTTTTTGTATGTTTTTTGGCAACTCATTATACACGATTTCATCATCACGCGGATCCGTCATGATTATGAACCACTTATGCCAAAAATTTTCCGTTTCCGCTTCAAAATATTCGTTTTCCAAACGCTGTAAATGGGATTCGTCGCTACAACATTCATGTTGATTCCTTTCGGTATTGTCTCCTTCCGGATGGTTAATAATATTCATTTCGAAAATTAAATTTATAATATTATAAAGCCACACAAAACAAAAAAAGTCAATATTTTGTTGATTAAGTCGCCTGTTTTTCATAGTCTCCTGTGCATCATCACCTTCTCATCGGTAAGATGTTCAATGTCGTGATGTGCTTTGCAAAGCGGTACCATAAATTTAGGGCTGTGGATTTTGCCTACCGCACGCCTTAATGTATGGTGAATGTTTGTTGCTCTTTGTTGGCAGCCGGGCACCGCGCATTTTTAGCCGTATTTGTAGTTAATTGCGCGTTTGATTTTGACGGGAATATAGCTTGATTTGGCCGGTGCTTCAAGCTGGTTGTTTTGCTCTATTTGCTTGTCACGTTGATTAAGCATGTTACGTAACATTTCATTCACATCTATTCCCTCTTCATGTAATTGTTGTAATTTTTGTTTAATGTCTTCGGCCATTTCAAATCGTTGCACGTGTTAAATATAGTCGGGTTGTTAATATTTTCTGAATAGAAAATGAAACAATCCAGAAAGCAAGAAACCTTGTGTAAAATGAAGTTTGCAACAACATCATTTAACAAGGTTTCAATGCATAAGAATGCTAGAC
>WJJQ01000040.1 GCA_014729615.1 Candidatus Peregrinibacteria bacterium
AATCGAGCAATTAACTAAAATTTATAAGACTCTTGATCAATTGGCAGAAAAATATGGAAAACATAGTGTTTACATGGGGACGGGCGCAATTGCGCAAAAAACGCCACAACATTTATACGCAAGAGGCGACATTCCGTGGCGTAAACAAAACAGATTGCCGGGTGAATCCAAGCGTAAGCATTTGGCAATACCTTTGCTGGACAGCAAAGTCAATTAACTACATCATCTTGCTAATACAGTACTCATATTCTCCATTTTCAGCGGCTTGTTTAGCGTTGGCCAAGTTGTGAAGAGTGAATGTACTGATTGTAATCAACACTAAAACCAAAAGCCCGGCAAATATTGGTGTGTTTCGGGCAGGCTTGCGACTACCATCAATAATGTTTTCCACTCTGTGTTCAATGGCGCAAAAACCCGCTATGGCTTGCAGATGATGAACTTCTTTCAACCCGTGCTGTGAAGTTTTTAAAAGAGCTGAAGCCAGGGGCTTTTTACCTGCTTGAGAAATTGAACTATTGTCCGCGTTAATTTCGGCTTCAAGTAATTGTCGTTCATTCAGAGCTTTTATGCCGGGAATAAAGAATAAAATTCTCTGTATGATTTGTCGGTTTAAAAATTGCAATGGATGATAATTCAACTGGTGGTACTTTTCATGCTCCAAAACCGCCTCTAATTCTTGCTTTGATAATCGCTTTGTCAGCGCCCTGGATATAAATATTTCCGGTTTAAAGAGGCCAATTGTAAAAGCAAAACTATTCGCACTGTCAGATTCCGCTGATAATTTCAGTTTTTCCTTTGCTCTTTTGCTTAAAACAACTTGCTTAAAGCCAAAATAAAAGCCTTTAACAAGACCTATTCCCAAAAGCGCGGTCAAAAAAATCCCAGACAAATGAAATGGATTAAGAACGTATTTACTAAAGGTGCCAAGACATTTGGTGCATATAAAGACAATGCCTGTCCAATATGCCACTACGAAATAAATACCTACAATAAAAGCGGCCAGCAAAACAAGTATGGCCAGAAATTGAAAAAAAATACTAATTTTTGCTTTATGATTGATCATCTTCAAGAAAGGCTTTAAGCTTTTTCTTTATGGCGGGACTCATATGCTTTGAAATGCTGTTAAAATTTGCGGACGCAAAAAGTTCCGAATCTTTAATTAAAGATGACAACATGTCATTGGCAATATGATTAGTAAAATCTTTTTTAGACACTACCGATTCATAAATATAAACCTTTTCTGATTTATATTTCTTTAAAATCCCTTTTTCAACCAATCTATTCATAATTGTCATCACAGTGTTAAACGACATACACTTGTATTTCTTACAAATGTAATCGCAAACTTCCCTAACAGTGCTAGTTTTATGCTTCCATACGTATTCCATGACTCTGCTTTCCAATTCACCAAGAACTTTGGCTACACCGGTTTCCTGTAAATGAATAGTTTTCGCGTTGAATTTTTTTGACATAATTATAGATTAGAACATAAAAATTATAGCATGCATGCACTACAATGTGTAGGTGATTTTTTATGCTTTTTTTTTGAAAGATTTTTTGTGAAGATGCGTTTAATAAACAACTATGCCAAACTTAATATCAATTATTACCGGCTTTATTCTTACTTTCAATGTGCAAGGGGCAATTATTCCGCACCATGATCTTGTGCATGATAAGATTGATTTAACTTATAAAATCCTTTCAGTAACTAATGACTATGAAAAAGTCATTATTCTGAGTCCCGATCATTTTGAACACGGACAGGGATACATTTCATCAAACAATTACGAAAAGGAACATGGTATTACAATACATATCCCATATTTAAAAAAATATTTTCCCGAAGCGGATATAGAACAATTTATGTTCGCGCGTGAAATACCAAAAAAAACCTTGGACAATTTCATAGAACAAATAAATAGGCGAAATCTAAGCAAAACGCTCATTATAGCCAGCCTAGATTTTTCCCATTATGACAATGA
Organism: Candidatus Peregrinibacteria bacterium; assembly: GCA_014729615.1. Classification (GTDB taxonomy): domain Bacteria; phylum Patescibacteriota; class Gracilibacteria; order UBA1369; family UBA1369; genus WJJQ01. The sequence continues at coordinate 1,983 of WJJQ01000040.1, forward strand.
AAACAACGCCTTAATTACAGACGGTGAGATTATAAAATATTTAAATACATCGCATAAGAAAATAAATTATTCAGAAATAAAAAGGTTAGCAAAAGGCATCAATCCCGATTTGTCATATGAAACCTCTATAGATTCACCTGAAGTCTTTTATGTTTTTACAAGACTAATGAATGATTACAATTTTTATTTTTTGGATAGAACGTCGGCATTTCAACTTAATCCAAATTTGCAGGATCGAAATAATACAAGCCATATTTATGGCGCTTTTGGCAATTTAAAATTGCATTTGCAGCCTTTTTAAATTAATCTGTTGTTAATTTTAACCATTGTTACCCTTTAACCCCTAAACAATGAGTAAACTAAACAAATTTACCATGTTTTTGGTTGGGAGCGTTTTAGTAGGAACATTGCTGACTTTAGGAGGCACTGTTTCATTTGCTACTCCGGAAGCGCCCACTCAACCCGAAGCTACAACCTGTACAGATTGCCAGGACATTCAGGATAATCTTGACCTTGCTTATTCTGATTTAAATGACGGGATTGAAATGTTGTCCCTTTATGATTTGGAGAATTTAATGCTCACTGCCGCCGAGCAACTTTATGAAGGTGATTTGAACGCATTACAGACCGAATTAGATGCAGATCTTCTTTCGGACACAAGCTGTACTGATGAGTCTGCGCCTTATGCTTACTATTCATCATTCAACTTTAACGGAACACTTTACTGTTTTGAGAATGAAAATATGTGGTCAACTTTTTGGAGCGGCTTAAATGAGTTGGCAGTCGACAACCCTTCACTATCAGATGCAATTACTACCACGGAAACTGATGGTATGACAACTCTTAACGATGTAACCGCAATATCAAATACAATTGATGTATTAATGGGTCAATTAACTGCATGCGAGGAAGAATATTGTCCTTTTGAAATCGTATGTCCTGATTGTGAAGCAATAGCCGAGGAATTGAAAATGGCCATAGCAGATCTTGATCAGCTTGAATTAGAAGCTGATTTGCTGGATGCCGCTTTGGAGGACCTTGAAACCCAAATTAACGAAGCGGAAGACAAATTGGAAGAGCTGGAAACTTTAAGAGATGAATTCAGAAAACTTGTTCTTGATGCCGGAGGTAAAACTGATGCAGATTGCGACAATTTTGAAGTTGGCCCTGGTCAAGCTTGGGGTATTGCACATACATTCGGAGATGTTCAATGGTGTTTTACCAGTGAAAGCCAAATTGAAGATTTTATTAAAAATATGGATGAATACTGGGAAACACATAGCTCTAAACACCTGCCCAGTGAGGAAGAATTAAACGCGGAAATAGATGAGCTAATGAATGACTATTTTGACACATTGACACTTTTCAATCTAGTATTGGATGAGATCTCCGCGAACATGGAGCAAATTGAAAAGTTAACACAAGATCTTGAAGAATGCATTGACGAATTAAAAGTATTGCAGGGATTAGGTTATTGTACGGATCAATCAACTGAAGGTTTTGATGACGATATTCAAAACGGTAAAGATGCAACGGGAGAAGGCTATCAACCTGAAGGCGGTGAAGAAACCGGATCAGAAACTGAACCTGAAAGCGAAGGCCCCACTGACATTTTTGATCACTGGGCAGAAGAAATAATCAAAGGTTTATTTGATGCCGGGATTGTATCCGGTGATGGCGAAACAGGTGATTTCAGACCGGATGACCCCATTATTAGAGCAGAAGCTGCAAAAATTGTCACACTTGCAATGGGAGTTGAAGAATTGGTTTGTTATCCCGGCTTGTATCCGGACGTAACGGAAGATGATTGGTTCTGCGAGTATGTAGGCACCGCAGTAGATGAAGGTTATTTTGAAGGATATGCCGATAATACTTTTGGACCGGCCAATCCTATCTTAAGAGGAGAAGCGGCTGCAGTTATACTAAGGGCTCTTGATTTCACAATACCTGAATACGATGAATACATTTTCCCTGATATTGATGGGGATGAATGGTATGCAAATTATGCACAAAAAGCGAACGATTGCGGCATTATGGAAGGAAGAGATGGTATGTTCGCAGGTAATGAAGAAATAACCAGAGCGGAACTTGCTAAAATTGTTTCTCTTGCGCTGGTTGATGAACTGGATGAAGCTTCTTGTTCATCATAAAAATGGCTGGGGCGGAGAGATTCGAACTCCCGAATGCCGGGACCAAAACCCGGTGCCTTACCACTTGGCGACGCCCCAATGCGCAAAAGGAATCCTAAAAAAATTTGGCTTAAAAGTCAATTAAAAAGCCCCGCATCCACCAGGTGGATTGCGGGGCCTGTTTTATTTATCTGCTTAGAAAGTCGTTTATTCTGCGTCTGAATATATAAAGCTGTGAAGCAAGGATAATCATAACGTACAGAACTACTTCGGGCCCGGTGTCACTTACCTCTTCCGGTATTTCTTCAAGTGCTTCGGCCGGTGTTGGTGTTGGAGCCGGCGCAGGTTCCGGTGCCGCCGGTCTCAACTCCGGTTCCGGTTCCGGTTCCGGTTCCGGTTCTGTTACCGGTTCAGGCTCTGGCGCCGGTGGCGGTGGTGGGATTATTGTCGTTGTCTCTTGCGGAGGTTCCGGCACGTCACTGTCGGGAGGAGTTTGCACGGTTGTAGGCGGTGTTGGAGGTGGCACTGTTACAGTGTCTTCAGGTGGCTCAATAACCTCCGGAGGTGGAATTACATCCTCAGGGGGAGTTTGAACAACCGGAGGTGAGTCGCCACCCGGCGGATTGTTCCCTCCGGGAGGCGGAGTGTCATCTTCTAGACATATGGGATGTGAACGTAACAATTGTTCAATATCTCCAATGTCTAATGGATCGGTATCCGGCCCCAAGGTTTGGACCGTTTCTGTCGGGTTATCTAATAAATAATCCAAATCATTTATAATAGTTTCACAATCATACTCACATTCTCCCGCATTTTCACTAGTGAAAGTGTATTCGCCAAGACAGGGGTCTTCCTCCTCGGGAGGATCATCGCCCACGGGAGGATCTTCCTCTTCTGGTGGCTCTTGAATACAATCGTTTTGTTCAATTAAGTTCTCTAAAAAACTAATTCTATCTACTAATTCACCTGACACTGCCTGTCCTTCAACAGTATCCATCCAACTGGACAATACATCACGCAAATCAATAATGGATTCACAAGTCATGCAATAAGAAGCTTGTTCTGGCTGTAGTGATATCTGTAAATCTGTACCATAGTCGCTGAAATAGGTTAATACTTGGTCATCACTTGTTGTATCACCAACATCAACGGTGATTTCACTTTCTTCACATTGCAGTCCTCCACCGGGAGGTGGAATTTCTATTTCGGGTGGCGGCAATGTACAATCATTATTTGTCATTTGCGTTGTAATATTTTCTATCCACATCTGAAGATTTTCTTCTTCTTCAGTAAAATCAGGTCCTTCCAATGCTTCAATTAGCTGATTTCGCAAATCTTCCAACCCATTACAGCTCATACAAACACCTACTTCTTCGGTGTCTATTTCTAAAGCACCGGCCTCACCTGAATTAGCAATGGATGTAAATATTCGTTGTACTTCAAGGTCTGTACTATAGTCACCGAAACCATGTTCAAAATAACCATCTTCACATGTACACAACCCGTCATTATTCGAATCGGGGAATTCATGATTGTTTTCACACGTCACTTCCTCTTCACAAGAAAGTTCGTCTAAAGCATTTAAGATATCATCATATAATCTATCAAATTCACCATCCGGAGAAAGATTTTCAGTTTCAACAGTGCTTCTTTGAGCATCGTATGCATCTCTCAATTCAAACAGTGATGCGCAATCCATACATAATCCAACTGTTTCGGAATTAATTTCAACGCCATATTTATCGAATTTTGCCCGCACTTCAGAATCACTAATAATGTCACCTGTATCCATGTTGTAATAATCTTCCAAACATTCGCATCGACCATCATTGTCAAATTCATTGCGATTCGTACATGATTCCGTTTCGGGCACGTTTGATGCAGGAGGAGGCCCACTTGCGCCTGGGACCGAAATTTCACTGCAAGTCAGATCTTCCGGATTCAAAAGCCCCAGAGAACTACAATCGGCACACTTTTCATCATAAATCTTCAAAGCATGTTCGGCACGTACATCATCACCGCTTTCAGTGCTGTTGTATAATTTAAAGTATTCATCTTCTAATTCATTACAGTTAAAGCAAGTGTTATAGTAAGTTCTTGCCACTGTAATTCTTGTGTCGGGATTCACATAATAAGCATCTGACGCCTTATTCAATACATCTAATAGTCCACAATCGTTGTAATCAATGTCTATACAGTGATCGGGATTAATTTGAGCTAGCAACGACGCGAAACCTGTCTTTGAATTTTGTCCTAACGGTATTGGTCGCCACATATCATCCGGACAGTATTTTGCCGTACCCGTGACCTGACCTTCCAAAGGTTCTCCACTATTAAGGTACAAAACCGCACCTACAATTGTAGCAACAGCAACAATGGCAATTCCAACGTATCCTAAAACAGGGAACTTTTTCTTTTTCTTTACTTCGGTCACTTCTTCGGAAATTTCTTCGGTTGGCGCCTCTTGTTCCACTTGCTCATGTAACTGTTCAAGGTTAGGCATTTGTGCTTCAGAAGGTTGCTCGGCCGGTTGAGGCTCGGGTTGAGGCTCGGGTTGGGCCTCGGGTTGGGCCTCGGGTTGAGGCTCGGGAGCCTCGCTCTGAACCGGTTCAGTAGTTGAATCTTCATTTAAATTTATCACCGGTGATTGTTCCGGTTGATCTGCTTGAGGAGCTTCCTCCATGTTTGCTTCTTGTAAACCATCCAAGGCGTTCGTTTCTTCAGGCTTGGGCGTAGACTTACCCTGATCATCATCGCCTTGCGGTGTTATTTGTAAATCAGCCATTTTGTTTTTATTTTAATTATTTAATTTTTATCTTAATATTTTATCATTTTTATTGCCTTGCGTCAATTTTGTGGTTTTATTTTTTATAAAAAAAGCACCCCCTTTTGAGATGCTTTTTTATTTTTTTTAAAATCGTCTCTACGTAAACAATACTGATAGTAAAGGAGCAATACTGCTTATTAATATTGCGGCAACTCCTATAATTCCAATAATTTTTACCAAATTTTTTCGTTGTTTTTTTGTCATTATAATGAACCGGTTACAAGAATATTTTTAGTGAATGTGTTTACTACATTTTGATTGTCGGTTACTTCAAGAACTACAGAATAATTACCGGGATTTGTATACTCATGCACCGGTTTTCGACTTCGTGAAGAAGTACCGTCTCCAAAATTCCAAGCATATTTTGTTACTGTTCCCGTTGAACAATTTGGATCGAATTGAACATCTAGCGGTGCTTCTCCCGATTCAGGTGTAGCCGTAAAGCATGCTGTTAAAGCGACAGGCCTTACTGATACGGGAATCTCGGCGGTTGACCTTGTATTGTCAGAGGCTATTGCCGTCACAGAAGCGGTAAACGTGCCAATTTTCGTGTATTTATAGGTTACTTTTGAAGTATCAATGCGTTTTGGTGATCCATCTCCAAAATTCCACTCGTAACTTACAATCTGTCCTTCCGGATAGCTTGATCCGCTTGCGTCAAATGTTACCGTTAAGGGTGCCACGCCTTCAACAGGTTCAGCGGTAATTCTGGCCTGCAATGGTTGCTGACCAACTTGAATAACCAAAATAGCGTTAGCTTCATTATTTTCGGAATCTGTAACGGTTAATGTAGCATTGTAAATCCCGGCTTGTTTGTAAACAAAAGTTGCGGTTTCGCCCGCGGCGTCTTCTGTTCCATCGCCATCAAAATCCCATGAATAATCAACTATATTGTCATCAGCATCTTTACTGTTAGAAGCATTAAAAGCTATTTCAAGCGGTAATGTCCCCTCTAATTTACCTGTTTCCTCATCAATTTCGGGGGTCGTGCTGATAACGGGTATTGGTGCCGATTCGGCCATTTCCACTTCTATTATCTCGCGTGATTCACCAATTGCTCCTTCTTCATCGGTAACCTTTAAATATACTTCATATTCACCCGGTTCATCGTAGCTATGCGATGCTGTACGAGTGTTTGCTTTTGAGGTTCCATCCCCAAAATCCCATTCATATTTAACTATTTCACCGTTAGGACTGGTTGATCTTTCAGCTCTGAATGAATATTGTTGTCCAACGTAATAATTTCCATCATCCGTTGGAATAGTAATAACGGCACTGGGCGCGCTATCACTGCTAACTTCCACTGTTTGGGAAGCTACCTTTGATTGTCCGGTATTGTCCACCACTCTCAAATTAACAGTATACGTACCCAATTGATCGAAAGTGTTGGAAACAATTTGTCCCGTAGCATCGTCAAAAACATTGTCATTGTTAAAATCCCATTCATAACTGACTATTTCACCAGCCGGCGCGGCAGATGCGGAGGCGTCAAATTCAACTTCCAGCGGCGCAGGCCCTTTTGCCGGTGTTGCCGTAAAAACAGCTCCAAGCTCAACATTAGAAATGGTAACTGTTTCGGTAAATGTATCTACAGATTCTTCACTAGTGGTAACATCGCGTTTTGTTACCTGTAAACGAACGTCAAACCTACCATTATTGGCGCCTTTATCTGTATAAACATTAGATGTTAGCGGAACTGTCGATGTGTTGCCGTCTCCAAAATCCCATGCATAAGTCAAAATTTCATATTGCCTTGAATTTATTGGTAAATTTGTCGCGTCAAAAGTAATTGAAATAGGCGCTGTTAAGCCCAATGTATTTGCCGGCTCGGTAATAATCCCCGATACGGTTGTATCATCAACCGGCACTCTCCGACTGTCCATATATAAAAAGGCCACTATCCACATGATTATTGTTATAATCAATACTGATATAGAAATAATAGACAATAAAGTTGCATTCTTTTTGGTTTTTTTATCATCCTTTCTGGCCATAAAATATTGAAATACTCCAATAATGCCCGTTATAAACAAAAGTAACGCCACACCACCAAAAATCAGGTTAACAAGCGTAATAAGCGAGTTTATTAAAACACCGGTTTGAACACCAAGCGCGCCCGCAATCGGATTTTCACCCGTCGCTGAGGTTTGCCCCACGAAAATCAAAGCCAGAATAACGAAAAAAATTACTGATGCCCCTCCACATCCTGTGCAGCCGATCATGACTTTTTTTGGACTTGGGCCTTTCTTTTTATTCTGTTGAGCCTGTTGAGGATTTGGCTTTTTCCCCTGCACGGGCTGCTGTATAGATTTAGACTGCGGTTGCGGCGCAGGCTGTTGCTGTGTCGGTTGCTGCGGCGCAGGCTGTTGCTG
>WJJQ01000041.1 GCA_014729615.1 Candidatus Peregrinibacteria bacterium
ACAATGAAAAACCACATTCAGCCCTTAAAGAAGGCAAAATAGACATTGCTCCTTTACAAAAACTAAAATCCTGTCTTATTCAGAAAATATAAACAACGCTTGCATTTTTCACACGTGCACAGATTTATGCTCTTTTATGGCTTGTTCAAGCGATCTTGATGATAGGTTTTTTGTCATGTGAACCAGTTCCGTTTTTCTTACCACAACCGTCTGCGTGCAACCTCGGGCAAAAGGCCAATAAATTTTCGGCGTGCTTCCAAGGCGGCTTGTCCATAAAAACGACACTTTTTATATAATTGTTGATCACTCATATTCAAGTAAGTTACAAAATAAGTATCCCCAATTATAGCAGAAAGAAGCCAAAAATCACGCTTTAAAGCTTGCGAACAGCTGTCAAATTGTGTCGCAATAGCCATCATAATATGGCTTTTCTAAGCCTTTTGCGCCACTCGCACTTATCTAAATTCTTCTAAAAACATTGTGTAATCAAAAAACGTGCTCACTGAAATAGACTTAAAATTCTGAACTTCCCATTTCCATATTGACAAACTTGCAATATAGGCATAATGTTTCGCCTTATATTTTTTGTGTCACACCAATGAAATACTTAAGAACACTTACATACCTAACGTTGGCGGTTTTTTTATTGTCAGCATGCAGTGATCAAAACTCAAACGCGGAAACTAATGTCGAAAACGAGTCGGTACAAAACGAAAAAAATACAGAAACAATTTCGGTTACGGTTCAAAGCCCCGCTGATCAACAGGCAGTAATGTTGAATTTAACGGGGACCGTGGAATCTAACGCGCAAGTAAGTGTATTTCCATCCACGAGTGGAGAAGTGAAACAAGTTAATGCGCAAACAGGTGATTTTGTTGAAAAAGGTGATGTGTTGATCGTTCTGGGTGGCACAAACGGTAATGATCATCCCAATGAAAAACAATATGAAATTGCATTGGCAAACTACAATTCCGCCAAAACAGGGTATGAAAATACAATAGCCAGCATGGAATCCGCGGTAAAAATGGCTGAACTTCAACTTGAAAGCGCAAAAAATCAAACCGCCGCAAGTTACATTGATTTAGCCGAATTCGGGTATACCTCCCAGGCTATGCGGGGCAGTATTGGTTTGTCTAGATCCAGTCTTGATGAAACTGTAATTATGAATGAAAGGGGTTTAAATAATATAGATGATTCATTAGAGGACCTTGATGAGGCTTTGGATGACCTGTACGAAACACGTCGTGATACCATAGATGAATTGCAGGATCAGCTTGATGAAACAACTGACCCGGCGGCCCGGACTGCAATCGAAGAGCAAATGAAATCGACAGCATCCACTTTTAAAACGCAAATTGATGAACTAAACAATCAAGTCGATCAACTGGAAAACAGTTTCGATAGCACCAGATCGCAGGGAATTTTGGCTGAAAATCAGCTTATGTCGCAATTAAACCAATTGCAGAGTCAGCATAGATCTGTACTTGTTGGAAAGGATAAGCTGGTTACCAGCATGGGTTTAAATGAATCCGACATGTCTTCCGATCCTGTAAGATTAGCAATTGAAGGTGTAAATTCGTCCAAAGCGCAAGCAAACAGTGCAATTTCGGGAGCAAAAACCCAATTGGAAATAGCCGAATTGAATTTGGAAATGGCAAGAGATCAACAAAAAAACTTATTGGTGCTTGCACCGGTATCAGGGAAAGTCAGCAATATCGACGTAAATACGGGCGATATTGTTTCACCGCAAACAATGCTTACAAGAATCGTAAACGATGGTGCTTATTTTGCAAAAGTCAGTGTAAGCAATGACGATGCAAATAAAATTGAAAGAGATGATAAAGCACAAGTATTAATCGGTGGCAAATATGTAAGTGTACCGGTCAGAAGCATTGATCCGATTGCCGATCGGCAAACAAGATTGGTGAAAGTTACTATACAGTTGCCGCAGATAGGATTCAGAGCAAATCAAACTGTTGAAATTAAACTGCCGATTAATCCCGCCAGTGCGGAAAATGGTGGAATATATGTTCCACTTGATGCTGTAACCATCGGCACACAAAATACTTATGTTTTTGTCGTGGAAGACGGTAAAGCTCATAAAGTTAACGTGGAATTGGGTGAAATCAGCGGAGACCTTGTTGAAATAAAAAGTGGATTAACAGAAGATGCGCAATTGGTTGTTGAGGGATCAAGAGATCTTGTTGAAAACGCGAACGTATCTGTAACTAATTAAAATGCCCGCAAAGAAAAAACAATCGACAGATTCTATTTATCTGGATCAACTTGAGTATCATCGCAGAGATTCAAAAGCTTGGATTAACTTTTTTATTTCGAACTTTAAGGTCGTTGCGTTAATCATTGTCGGTATTATTGCCTGGGGTTTCTATTCGTTAATGCAATTGCCGCTTGAATCTGATCCTGAAGTTGAAATTCCTTTCGCAATCGTATCGGTGGGATTACCGGGCGCGTCACCCAGTGATGTTGAAGAATTGGTTATTAAAGAAGTGGAACCGGAAATTGCAAATGTAAGCGGTATTAAAGAAATCCGATCGACAGCAACTGACTCTGTGGGAATAATGGCGGTGGAATTTCGAGCCGAAGAGGAATTGGCTCCGGCGATTCGTCGTTTACGAGATGCCGTGGAAACAGCCCGAACCAATCTGCCGGAGGACGCAAGTGATCCTGTAGTTAATGAGGTAAGTGCTAATGACTCTCCTGTATGGACTGTCGTGGTTACCGGACCATATGACAATTTCACAATGAGACATTATGCGGACCTGGTAAAAGAAGCACTGGAAAAAGAACCCGGAGCAAATGAAGTTTCGATTGCCGGTGGTGATTTGAAACAATTTAATGTCAGTTATGATCCAAACAAACTTGAATCGGTAAATTTAAGCGCGGGTTTTGTAAACAATGTAATCCGGTCAGGCAATTTTACTTTGCCGATAGGCACCTTAAACATTTCAAATTATAATTATTCATTGCGCGCGGAAAATGAATTTTCAAATACTAATGAATTACGTCAATTACCCATTGCCTACAGAAACAGTCAAATAATCAGATTGAAAGATGTTGCGACGGTTTTGGAAAAAGCCGAAGAAAGAAATGTATTTACAACTTTTTCTTTTGAGGGGTCAAAGCCCGAAACGGCGGTTACTCTAAATGTAACAAAAAAAGTCGGCTTTTCGATAATCGCTTTAATTGATAACGGGAAAGCACGAATAGAGAATTTAAAAGGGACGGTTTTACCGGACGATGTAAAAGTTGAAACAACATTGGACGTTTCCGATTTTATTAGAGACGATATTTCACGCCTTTCACGAGATGGACTTACGACCATGCTTTTAGTGGCATTTATGGTTCTTTTGTTTGTAGGCTTAAAAGAGGCATTTATGGCGGGGATTCTGGCCATTCCGTTATCGTTCGGCATTGCGTTTGGAATAATGAATCTTGTTGGAATTTCCATAAATTTTCTTTCACTTTTTTCATTAATTCTTTCGCTCGGACTATTGGTGGATGACGCCATTGTGGTGGTGCAGGCATCCAAACAATATCTTGCTACCGGTAAATTTACGCCGGAACAAGCTCTTTTGCTCGTTTTTAAAGATTATAAATATTTATTACTTGTTACGACTTTAACAACGATTTCCGCGTTTTTCCCTTTAGTGCTGGCAACCGGTATTATAGGAAGATTTATTTTTTCAATCCCCGTTACCGTAACTGCAACTTTGGCGGCATCTACATTTGTTGCTGTCATAATAAATATGCCATTAGCAGTTGCGCTTGAAAGATATTTACCAAGAAGAGCGTTATTTAAATGGGTACTTGTAATTTTAGCTATAATAACATTGGCAATGATTCCGTTTGGAGCTTTAAACAGCCTGGGCGGTGCCATTGTTTTTGCCATTTTATTGGGTTTAATTATCGGATCATTGATCTGGTACAGAATGTCTCTTAGACAAAAATTGATAGAAAATGAAGAAGTTATGATTGACGAAATGGCAAATCCGGAAAAAATAAAAGAAAGAATCAGAAAAAGATATCATCTTGATGACAGCGATAAAACTTGGAGCAAAAAACTGACCACGGGTGTAATAAAATTGGCTAAAATTTTGCCATTTTATGAAAGATTAATACGGGGGCTAATGAGAAAAAAAAGACGTACATTCATATTTCTTTTGTTTACCCTCATTTTATTTGCGGGAGCGGTCGCGTTACCCGTAACCGGACTTTTAAAGTCAGACTTTTTGTCTCCACAGGATTATGAGTATCTTTATGTGAATATTGAGGGGCCTCCGGGAATGGTTGTGGAACAAACAGGTAAGGTAGCCGATAAGGTGGAAAAAATATTAATTGAAGAACCTACAATTAAAAGTTTTACGCGAATTGTGGGTAGTGAGGGAATTGACTTACAATCTTTTGGGGGCGGAAGTGGCACTAACAACTCCAATAAAGCTCAATTTGCCATAAATTTGTATCCACTTGAAGAAAGACCCGCAAGTCCGAACGGCGAGGTTGAAAAAAGTTTTGAGATCGGTCCAAGGTTAAGACAGCTGGTTTCACAGGTGGAAGGAGCTAATGTAGAATTGGTTGAATTGCAAGGCGGCCCACCATCGGGAGCCGATTTCGAGGTGCGATTACTTGGTGATAATTTACAAGAACTTGAAAAATGGGCGGATGAATTGAAGTCGATTCTTACTGATATTCCGGGAACCGTAAATGAATCTACATCATTAACCGTCAGTCCGGGTGAATTCACTTTCAAATTAAAACAAGATAAATTGACAATGAATGGCCTTAGTTCCGGGGAAGTCGCATCTACCCTGCGTCTAGCTCTTTATGGCCTGGAAGTGACAGAATTGATTAAAGATGATGAAAATATAATTGTTTGGGCTCAATTTGATGAAGAAAAAATTCCGACTATAAATGCAATCGAAAATCTTACATTGGTTAACAATATGGGGGGTAAATATCGCCTCGGAGATGTTGCCGATGTTGAATTAGGCTCTTCCTTATCGGTTATCAACAGACTGGATCAAAAGAGAGTTGTTGCCGTTACAGCGGCCGTGGAAGCACCGGCATTACCAAACGAAGTATTAATGGAATTTCAGGAAAAAGCCGGACAGCTTGATTTGCCATCAGACATTGAAATTAAATATGGAGGACAAAATGAAACAAATGAAGAATCAATCATTTCAATTTTATACGCGATGATTTTGTCGATGTTTTTAATTATTTCGATTCTGGTGATTCAATATAATTCTTTCGGTAAAGCCGTCTTGGTTCTGGCCACTATTCCTCTGGCAATAACAGGTGTATTTTACGGCTTATGGATTACAGGATTTACATTGTCATTCCCGGCTTTAATCGGAATTTTGGCATTGTTCGGAATTGTGGTTAAAAATGCGTTGATTCTTGTTGACAAAATCAATCTAAATCAAAAAATCGGTATTGAGTTTGTGGAATCGATTGTGGATGCCGCCAAATCTCGTTTGGAAGCCATTTACTTAACAACTTTCAGCACGGTAATTGGTATGATTCCACTGGCCTTAGGTGGCAGTACCTGGTCAGATGTGGCGGTTTCGTTAATTTTCGGTCTTGCCGTTTCCACATTTTTAACACTTTTCGTTATACCGATTTTGTACCACTTGCTTTTCAGAAGAGAAGCTTCAAAAGAAGCAAAACTGAGAGAATTGAGAGCGGTTTACGAAAGCCGGGATTAATTTTTGAGCAGAGGGTATCTTGACCACTAGCATAATTTATATATTTTTTCTATAAACCGTGCCAGTGTTTGAAAGCGTCTGTGTATTGGGCGGCTTTACTTTGTTGTCGATTTTTGTTAAAATATAAGGATTAAAAATATCAAAACCAAAAAAAACATGCCTGAAAACAACACACAAGCATCAAACGATGCTCAAAAGACAAATAATTCATCGGACATTTCGTTGAAAATGATAGGTACGGACGCTCCTGAAAAAAAACAGGAAGCCTCTTCTACTGCGCCGGCGACTCCGACTCCGACCGCGACTGCGACGAAAACCAAGCCTGCCGAAAAACCTGTGGAGCCGGCAAAATCCGCAACCACTGAAGACAAAAAAGAGGCGGGGCCAATTACATTTAAAAATATTTTCAATCAAAAAGAAGAAGGACCGGCCAAAGATACGAAAATGATCAAGTCTGTTCTTTCAAAAAAAACACAGGCTCCTCAAGTGAAAAAAATTCTTGGAGCGGCACCGACTCTGTCTAAAGACCTTGCTCAGGAAAAAGAAATAAAAGAAAAGAAAAAGCTAAGGTCACTGCAAACTATTTTTACAATCCTTTTTCTGGCCGGTCTTGTCATGGCGGGATTTTTCTTTACACAATTATCACCTTCTTTCGACCTGTTCGGGCCTAATTTAACCGCTCAACTTACAGATGTGAACAAAAGTTTAAGAAGCGTGCAAACAAATGTAAATAAATTCAGATATTTGGCGGCACAACTTGAACTGAATAATTTCAGTTTTGAAGCTGACACATATTTGGCAAAAACATCAAAACTATCTACCGTTACCAGCGGAACTGAAAAACAGCTTTTAGAGGCAGGTGCCTTGGCCAGCGCCGAGGTAATGCCGCAATATATTGATAATGCAAAGGAGTATTTGAATCCAGGCATAGTAATTGAAACAACCAGGTCAAAAGCAGAAGAAGAAGTAACGCCGCAAGAAGAACAAACAAATTTCGAACAGTCTCTAAAAGAAGCATTAACTGCTGACAGAAGACGTATTACTTCGGAAGGATCATTAGACGAATCAAATAGAGAAGAGCTTAGAATTATTGATAACACGCTAAAACTTGTAGGCAACAATTCATTGATCGGCACAATTAAAGGTGTTAACACCGAACAATTGGGTGAGGATTTAAACAATTATATTGAAGAGCCCGATGTAGGTACACGGGATACAATACAAAATCTTGTTTCAACTTTATTGGGTTCAACCAAGAGTGAAATTGCCACCATCGCGTCAATTAAAACAGATAGAATTTTGTGGTCCGACATAATTGATCGTATCGCGGAAGTAACTGAAAAGGTTGAGCTGGAACACATCAGCCGCGGTTTAAGTGACGTTAAAGATGGAATTTTTTATTCCGGATATGACTTTGAAACAGACACGAACAAAATTGTGTTATCCGGTAGCAATAAAACCAGTACAGGTGAAAACTTTTCCATTATCAGTAATTTAATTGACGCATTGGAAGATTCTCCTTTCTTTGAAAACGTTGAAATGCGATCATTCGCCAAGAGCGGTTCATATTCCGATGGGTTTGATTCAACATTTAAAATTAATCTTGAATTACAAAAAGATGGTTTTTCGGAAGACGATGAACCGATCGCACTAAACAGTCCTCTTCAAAAAGATGAAGACGGAGTTAAACGTTCATAAAAAAATAAAAATTAAACCAACACAAAATGGCAATGAAAATGAAAAAAGGAGTCACACATTACAAAAGTTTTAAGACTCAAATACAATCCTTCTCAATATTAATATTATTTGTACTTATAGGAGCGGGGGTATATGGATACTTTCAGTATCAAGATTATGCCGCGGCAAGATCAGCTTTAAAAGACGGTCAAACCAAACTGGCCGAACTACAGGCAATGCAGGATGAAGTTTCAGATGAATACAGTGAAATTAAAAATACCTATGATGAAAACTTTAAAGACGTTAACGAAGCAATTGAAGCGGTGTTTCCTCCCGATGAGTTTTATACCAAATTAACAGAAACTCTGGATCGTTACATACTTGATCTTGATGAACAGGGAACACAAAGTAACGACACAATATTTATGGGTAATTTGAAATTCAGCCGAGGCAAATATGATGCTGAAAAAGGATATTCAGTTTTACCGTTTACATTGACGCTGGAAGCATCCCGTGAAAATTTTACCGAATTTTTGAAATATATAGAAACATCAGGATCACTGGATGATGGAACACGTTTAATGGAAGTTCAATCTATTTCATTAAGTTTTCCCACAAGCGAAGTGGAAACTGTTGCCGGCCGTTCGCTGGTGGAAGGAAATATTTTAAATGTCACATTAGCATTGAATGCATATTATCAGGCTCCGCCTCAAGCATAATTTTTTGAATACTAAATAAATGCCGGAAGAACAATCAAAATTAAAGTTATTGCAAGATGCCATTTTGGCCGGAAATATTCCTCAAATGGTATTAAACATTATTAGTTATGCTTTAGATGTAAGATCTTCGGATATTCACATTGAACCGGAAGACAATACTGTTCGTATTCGTTATCGTGTGGATGGTGTATTAAGACAAATAGTTGAGTATCCGCATAATATTCACCCGGCGGTGGTGTCTCGCGTGAAAATTATGTCAAATTTAAAAATTGATGAACAAAGGATCCCGCAAGATGGAAGATCTACCGTTACAACCAAAGACAACCGTGAAATGGATCTGCGTATTTCAACTCTTCCCACCGTACGTGGTGAAAAGATTGTAATGCGTATTCAGGATAAGTCCAGAAAGATTCCCGATCTTCCGGAATTAGGTCTACAAGGTAGCGCGTTGAAATTTTTTGAGGACGCTTTAAAACTGCCAAACGGTATTATTTTAACCACGGGGCCAACCGGTTCAGGTAAAACAACCACTATGTACTCCGCCATGGCGCGTTTGAATAAAGTCGATGTAAACATTATGACGATTGAAGATCCGGTGGAAATTCAAATGAACGGACTTAACCAAAGTCAGGTTCACCCCGATATTGATTATACGTTTGCTAACGGTCTTCGAACCGCGTTACGTCAGGATCCCGACATTATTATGGTGGGGGAAATTCGTGACCGCGAAACAATAAATATTGCCATTGAAGCTTCGCTAACGGGGCATTTGGTACTTTCAACAATTCACACAAACAGCGCGGTTGAAACTTTGACGCGTATTTTGAATATGGGAGTTCCCCCCTTTCTTTTAACGGCTTCGTTGGAATTGGTAATTGCTCAGCGTTTGGTGAGACGACTTTGTGAAAATTGTAAAAAACCCGTTCAGCCCGACCCTGAAATTTTAGAACTTGTTAAAAACGCGATGGATAACTTGGGCTCAACAGATGAAATTGATCAGGAAAAATTGAAAAATCTGCAGTTTTACGGACCTGAAGGTTGCGAAGAATGTGATGGAATAGGCTATAAAGGCCGGCTTGGTTTATATGAAATCATGCGTATGAATAATGAGTTACGTAAGCTTATTTTAACCGGAGCAAGTGCAATGGAAATTGAAAAGGCAGCCATTCAAAACGGAATGGTAACTCTGGAACAAATCGGTATTATTAAAGCTTTAAAAGCTGATACAAGTCTTGATGAAGTTTATAGAGTGGCTAAAAAAATGGAAATGGGACCCGGGAAAAAATCGACCAAGAAAAAAATGGAGAACCCGGAAGCGGATTCAGTTGAAGATGTAACGGAAAGCATGAAAAAAGAAGAACCGGCTACGGAAAAACCTGCAAAACCGGCGGTTAGCCCGCCTCCCAAAGTAAAAGTGGAAAAAGTTGAGCAGATTAATAATCCTGCAAAACCTGCGCCCGCCCCTGCGCCCGCGCCCGCCCCTGTCGCGCAAACCGTTCAAACGGAACAAGCGGCGCAAGCAGAACAAGCGGCGCAACCTGCTCAACAGGAGCAAAAAACGCGGCAGGTGCAAACAGCTCCTTCAAATGCGGCACCTCAAGTGCAAAGTGAAGGACAAAGACCATTACCAAGCGAAAATTAAAACTAAAAACCATGCCAGAAAAACAAGCCAAAGGATTCGGATACGGCGAAAAGGATGCAACATTCCAGTTGAAATCCCAATCAGACAATTCGGATCAGGGCAAACCAAAAGAAAAACAAATTCTGCTTAATATTGCCAGCAAGTCCGGCGATAAAATATTGATCAGGAAAAAACAAGGTAGCGTTCAACTGACCGGGAATCCTATAATTGATACTTTTAATAAGTTAAACGATTGGGTAATTCAACAATCAAAAGTTAAGGTTAAAGATAAAGCGGTATTTTTTAGATTATTGGCCGTGATGCTTAATGCGGGTCTGCCGCTGATTAAATCGCTTGATACTCTTGGTGTGCAGTTTGAAAAATCTCCCAAACTTGCAAAGATTCTTTTCGCAATGGCGAGAGAAATTGAAAAGGGTGCATCATTGAGTGATGCCATGGGTGAATATAATGATGTTTTTAATGATGCTGAAATTGGTGTGGTGCGCGCGGGTGAAGCTTCCGGTCAAATGAACAAAACTCTAAAATCATTGGCTTTGGATGTTGAAAAATCCGCTTCCATCGCGGGTAAAGTAAAGGGTGCCATGATTTATCCGATAGTGATTATGTCACTTTTGGTTGTGGCTATTTTCTTAATGATGACAATGGTTGTACCGCAAATTACGCGTCTTTTTACGCAAACGGGCGAACAATTGCCGCTGCCGACAAGAATTTTAATAGCCGTAAGTGAATTTAGCGTGGCTTATTGGCCGGTTGTAATTGGAGGCGTTGTACTGGCAATATTTTTATTTGGAGTTTTTCGAAAAACAAGACAAGGACGTTTTTTATTACATCAATTCGCTATAAGTGTGCCAATTTTCGGGCCTTTAATCCGAAAAACCGCATTGTCTAAATTCGCGAGAGGTTTTTCAAACATGCTGGGGTCGGGTG
>WJJQ01000042.1 GCA_014729615.1 Candidatus Peregrinibacteria bacterium
CTATCAAGCAGGTGGGTAAAATTGGCGAATATGACGTCAAATCAGCTAATATACCGACATCTGAAATAGCTATCGGTCATTCAAGATGGGCTACACATGGCGGCGTAACTGTTGAAAACGCACATCCCCATTTAGATGAAAACAATGATTTCGCCGTGGTACACAACGGCATCATTGAAAATCACGAAGAATTGCGAGAAGAACTGCAAAAAAAAGGCTACAAATTCAAATCATCCACTGACACTGAAACAATAGTTCATCTATTGGCTGATTTCAGTAAAAGCAACGACTTTTTAACTGCGGCCAAACTAACGTTAAAAAAATTAAAAGGGCGCTATGCCGTTTTATTAATTAAAGGCGGTGAACATAAAATAATAGCTGCCAGACGAGGATCTCCCTTAATTGTGGGAGTTGGTGAAAATGAATATTTTATTGCATCCGACATACCCGCTTTTTTGGAATACACAAGAAAGGTCATGTACATCGATGATAATGAAATGGTGGTCGTCAACGATCACGCGGATTTTTTTAATATTGATACACTTGAAAAAATAGACAAAAGAGTCGTTGAAATAAGCTGGGAAGCTGAAACTGCGGAAAAAGGTGACTATCCGCATTTCATGATCAAAGAAATCATGGAACAAAAAGACACAATTTACCGGGCAATCAATCAAAATGAAGCCGACATTCTTAAACTGGCAAACGAAATTAAAAACGCGTACGGTACTTATTTGGTGGGATGCGGCACTGCCGGAAAAGTTTGTCACGCTGCTTCATATATTTTCTCTGAAATAGCTCAAAAACACATTAATGTAGTTGTGGGATCAGAATTCCCCAGCTACAAATATTTTCTAAAAGAAAGAAGCCTGGTAATAGCGGTCAGCCAAAGTGGCGAAACCGCGGATACATTGGAGGCGATAGAAGTGGCCAAAGAAAAGGGCGCAAAAGTTTTATCAATTATTAACGTTCCCGGTTCAACAATGGACCGCATGTCCGACTATTCAATACAAATTAAATCCGGCCCTGAAAAAGCGGTGGCTTCAACAAAAGCAACCACTTCACAACTTGCTATTTTGACCTTGCTGGCCTACACATGCGCGGGACAATTAAACGAAGGCAAACGACTTTTAATTGAAACCGCCGGAAAAATAAACGACATGCTTAATCCCCGCTACGAAGACCACATTCGAGCCCTCGCCGAGAAAATTAAAGACGTTGAAAGCATGTATGTAATAGGCAAATCGGTCAATTATCCCATGGCTCTGGAATCGGCGATTAAACTGCAGGAAGTATCATACATACACGCCGAAGGATTTGCCGGCGGAGAATTAAAACACGGCCCCATCGCATTAATCAGCGATAACACCCCTGTTATTGCATTGGTAGCAAATGATGAGACAAAAACCGACATAATCAGTAACGCGCAAGAAATTAAATCCCGCGGGGGATACATTATTGGCGTTTCCCCTGAAAATTCCAAAGTTTTCGATTATTGGATCAAGGTGCCCGATGTGGGCCCAACCTCGGGAATTGTGAATATAATACCCGTGCAATTGCTTTCCTATCATCTGGCATTATTAAGAAAAAATAACCCGGACATGCCTCGCAACCTGGCTAAGAGTGTAACCGTAAAATAAATAATGATTGAGTGTTAACTTTTAGCGTTTTTTTTGGTATCATTAACTAAGTTAATATCCTTTTTTTTATGATCAAAAAAAATACAAAGATAGTATGCACAATCGGTCCATCTTCTGAAGATGTTAAAACTTTGCGCAAAATGGTACTGGCGGGAATGAATGTGGCCCGTCTTAATTTTTCGCATGGCACATACAAAACATTCGAACGCATTATTAAAAATGTAAGAGAAGTTTCCAAAGAATTGGATACCCCCATTGCTATAATGCAAGATTTGCAAGGACCGAAAATCAGAGTTGGTGACATGCCCAATGAAGGCATTTCAATTACAAAAGGTCAAGAAATAAAATTAACCACAAAGCAGATTACGGGGTCGAAAAACGTTGTGCCGGTTATGTATAAAGGCCTTCATAAAGACGTTAAACCAAAGGGCAAAATCCTATTAAAAGACGGAATGATTGAACTTCATGTGATTTCGGTAGATGGCGAAGACATTAACTGTAAAGCGTTAACCGATGGTAAAATCACAAGTCATTGCGGATTAAATGTCCCTACATCTTCAATCAAAGCGGCTGTTATTACCAAAAAAGATATTGAAGATCTGAAATTCGGCCTAAAACAAAAAGTGGATTATGTTGCCATGTCTTTCGTTCGAAAATCTAAAGACATTCGCGACTTACGCGACTTAATTAAAGAGAACAGAGGGCGTGCAAAAATAATCGCAAAAATTGAAAGGCATGAAGCTGTTAAAAATTTACTGGGCATAGTAAAAGAAGCAGATGGATTAATGGTGGCCCGTGGTGATCTTGGGGTAGAGATAAAACCCGAAACTGTACCTGTTGTTCAAAAGAAAATCATTCATTACTCAAACATTTACGGTAAACCCGTCATAACCGCAACAGAAGTTTTACAAAGCATGATCAATAATCCCCGTGCAACAAGAGCGGAAATGAGTGACGCCGCCAACGCTGTATTCGACCACACCGATGCGTTAATGCTGTCAAATGAAACCGCGGTGGGCAAACATACCGTCAGAGCGGTGGACACGCTTTCAAAAGTTGCAATATCGACAGAAAACGAAATGAAGAAAAACGAGCATTTCATTGCCAATCGCATCAGCGAAGAGGAAATGGAAACTCCACAGGCGGTTTGTTCAAGCGCGGCCCGTCTTGCGAACAATATAAACGCCAAATATATTGTTGCCATTTCTCATTCGGGCTTTAGCGCGATAGAAACCGCAAAACATAGAGTATATGTACCCATAATTTGTATAACCGAAAAACATCGCGTTGAACGAGAATTGCAACTTGTTTGGGGTGTTCAAGATGTGTTTGTTGAAAAAATAAAAAATGAACAATTGACTGACCAGGCAAAAAAATTACTACGAAAAAACAAACTTGTAAGAAAAGGTGACAAAATAGTGTTGGTTACAAACGCATCGAAAGACGAAAAAACAATTACAACCTTTGTTATATGATAATCCTAGGCATAGATCCCGGAACAGCAACCACCGGCTTCGGTGTTATTAATTTCGATCAAGAAATACAACTATTGGATTATGGATGCATTGAAACAGCCAAAAATTTACAACTGGCAGACCGATTAAACATTATAAATAAAGACCTGGAAATCATAATTAAAGAATGGTTACCCGACACTATTGCGATTGAAGAACTTTTTTTCAGCAAAAATGTAAAAACCGCCATGCATGTCGCTCATGCCAGAGGAGCCATTATGCAAAAACTATCAGACCGGTCTTATCACATATACGAGTATAAACCTCAACAAGTGAAAGAAGCGGTTTGCGGTTATGGGAACGCGGAAAAATGGCAAGTGCAAAATATGGTAAAAGCAATTTTAAACATGAATGAAATCCCCAAGCCCGATGACGCGGCAGACGCGTTGGCGGTAGCAATTTGCCACGGGCAAACGCTAAACACCCATATGAAATTATACGCATGAAATACCTGTCCTACTTAATTTGGATTGTACTTATAATTGCACTTGGAGCAATCATGTTACTTTTCGAAGTTCCGCCATTTAATCCCGGTGGCCCGCTGCTTCCTGCCGAAAACACTTTAAAACTGAGCCCGGACGAAACAAAAAATATTGACCCAGAAATAAAAATTGAACGCGCTAAAACTTATGAGGAATACATCAATCGCGGGACAATGCTTGAAGAAAAAGGATATTTGACTCTGGCACTATCAGAGTATGAAGCGGCAGCTGAACAAAATCCCGATAAAATTTTGCCCTTGATTAAAATGTCTGAAATTCACCTTCAGACCGAAGACCTGGTACAGGCTAAAGTATACGCGGACCTGGCCAATGAAATAAATTCAGAAAACATCGCCGCAAAAACAATGCTGGGAAGGGTTTTAATTGCCGATAGAAAATTGAATGATGCCAAAGCCGTTTTTGATTCAATAAAATCACATAATCAAACTTCAAGGTATTACCAAGCCATGCTTACATCTTATATCGGCGACCACTCAAATGCCAAAGGTTTATTTAAAGATGCAATAAACATGGGTGGAAGTTCTGAAATATCATCCAATGCTCAAAGATTTATTGCCGCCTATAATGAATTTGATTCCAATCAGGGTGGCGCGCCCGTTCATTTAAACGTTTTATTATCAAGAGCATACGTATATGCCGGCGAATACCAAATAGCCATTTCTTTGCTATTTGAAGCTTTGCAAGAAAAGAAGAATTACAGAGACGCATGGATTTTATTGGGCTATTCATATTTAGAAGTCGGCAAATTTGGTGAAGCTGTAGATGCCCTTGAAGAAGCAATAAAACTTGATAGCGAAAAACCGCAATCTTACTTTTATCTGGGTTTGGCCTACTACGGTTTAAACAACTTGCCGGACGCGGCGGCCAATCTGGAAATGGCTCGCAAAAAAAAATATGAACCGAAAGCA
>WJJQ01000043.1 GCA_014729615.1 Candidatus Peregrinibacteria bacterium
GCCATGTATATAACGCTTCTTTTCAGCTTTCATTACAAAAAAGCTTAAAAACATTGTTGATTGCTCATATTCATCAGGGTTAAAGTACACATAATTATAGCAGAAAGAAGCCAAAATACACGCTTTCGGGCTTGCGAACGGCTGTCAAATTGTGTCGCGATAACCATCAAATAATGACTACCCTAAGCCAAAAATGCAAACCCGCCCGGTCTAAAATTTTTCTAAAATATGGTGTAATCAAAAACAATTAATTAGTATGATTACTTACCCATGATCTTGTCCAAATTGGCGACTTAATAGAATAACACCTATTGACAAACCATCATTTTTATAGTTAAAAAAGGACAATGTCAAAAAAACGCTCCACTAAATCCGAAAAAAAAATAGAAAAAGCACCATGCGTTGTTTCCGCAACCAAGCCAAACACCAAAAAAAGAATCATAGGAATCGGCGTTCTTATTGCGTCGGCAATTGCCGCAATAGTGCCAAGCAAATGCGAACAAACACGCGATCCGAAAACCATTACAGAAGAAAATCCTTTAAAGCATCCCCAATTTGACCCTAAAACTTACTCCCCACCTCAAAAAGGACAAATAGTATCAGCAACAATCTCTGACAAAAACGCTAAAACCGTCATTTTTATTCCGGATATTCACGCAAAAGAAAACGTCTTTCAATCCACCGGCTCAATCGCCCCGGAAACGGACGGATTAAAAACCCAAAAAGAAATCTACGCAATTGTCACGGACGCAATTACAAAATACGGACAATTTCCTTTAGCGATAGAAAGTTGGTCCGATCATGGCGACAAAACTTTTCAAATAAATGTGGGCCAAGATTTTCTAACCGAACTCGCTTCCGACAAATCTGAAAAAGAAAGAAAAGCCGCCGCTGAAAAACGCATCGGCAAAGACCGCATACCCGCGGGCTCCCTTCTGGCCGCTACTTATCAAGACACTATTATTCCCATTCCCACACACAATCAAGAAGACGAACTGGAAAATGCCGTAACAGCCTCTAACATTATCAGTTTTAGCGAATTAATGGAAAAAAACGCATCCTGCCAAACAATTCCGGGCATTAAAAGTACATTAAG
Source organism: Candidatus Peregrinibacteria bacterium (assembly GCA_014729615.1). Taxonomy (GTDB): domain Bacteria; phylum Patescibacteriota; class Gracilibacteria; order UBA1369; family UBA1369; genus WJJQ01. Next base: position 1,097 of record WJJQ01000043.1, read on the forward strand.
TATTACCGACGCGGCAGCCCTTTTTGAAACCGGCAATAAATCAAAACCCGTTTTAGATTGCTGGTGCTCATATCAAACATTGTATAGAGATTTTCATGCAAAGTTTTTTCATGACAGAACCATTAAAGTTCCTCAAACAGAAGCTTTGCACGCATTTCAATATCCGAGCGATCTTGTAATGGCCATTGGCGGAGTCTGGCACTCCCATGCATTCAGAGAAAAAATTAAAGACTTGAATGCGAATATAATTGTAGTTTCGCCAAAAACCGCTTTACCATTTGTAAAAGATTCCATTGATGGCATGGAATACGAATCCCCATATCTGGATGATAATGAACAAACCTGTGCCAAATGGGAAAAACTAAACAGCACTTACGTAAACAAAGCAAAAAACATCATCCAAACGCACATAAGAAACAAAATGCAACAGATCCTTAAAGAAGAAGCGGCAAAAGTAAAATAATTATATCACAACATATATTTTATTTACCGCTACTGAGCTTTAAAAATAATGATTTTTTCAGCATTGACTTTTTAAAAAAGTGATCCTAAACTCTCCGCGTTAAAAAATAGGGTACCTTATTAAACATAAGCTATCTTTTCGCATATTAATCATAAAAACCATGAGTTCACACACAGACCAAATTGAAGAAATAAAAAAAGCAGAACATACCGCAAAACATGCCATTGAAAACGCCAAAACCGAAAATGATAAAAAAATATGGGAATTGCAAAATAAAATCAGCACCGACCTTAACAACAAAGAAGCTGATTTAAAAGATGAAACAGAGAAAAAAATCACCCTAGCCGAAGAAGAAGCGGCAAAAATAAAACAAGAAAGAATTGCCGACGGTTCTTCAACCATTGGATCAGTCAAATCAAACGCGGAAAACAAAAAAAGCGAAGCAATTTCGCATGTGCTCGCAAAATTCAATGAATTTATTAAAAACTAAACATGGCAATCGCCAAAGTAAAAAAAGTAGAATTCATAGCTTCAAATCAGCACAAAAAAGCAATACTTGAAGAAATTCAAAAATCCGGAGTATTTCATATTTCAGATATCAGCGATGATTTCGAAACCACTATTAATGACAATGAACTAAGCGACCTTCAACAAAGCGAATTGCTTTTTGCCAATGCGAATTTTGCGATCAAGGTACTGACTCCATACGAAAAAAAGAAAGGACTGTTTCCGGATCCAATTACTTTAACCGAAGAAGAATTAGTTGAAAAAGCCAAAAATGTTAACATCAAGGATATCACAAAAAAATGTACCGAACAGGAAGACGCAATAATTAAAGCCAAAAATGAAAACGCCATCCTAAATGAAGAGTTAAAAGTACTTGAGCCCTGGAAAAATTTAAAAACCAGTTTAAAAAATAGAAACGGCAGTGATAATTATGCTTCAATTTTTGTTTTAATAAAAGCTACCAATTATGAAAAAGTGGTCAAAGACGTAATCGAAATTACAAATTTAAGTAGTATTGAAAAAGTTAGCGACAATGAAAAAGACATTGCCGCTGTGATTATTTTCGATCGCGAATATGAAAAAGAAATTAAGAAAATTTTAGTGGATAACAAAGCTGTTGAAGCGGAACTGCCCGAAACCGACACATTGGTAAAAGACTACATTCACAACACCAAGGAAAAAATCCATTCTAATGAAAAACAAATCAAAGAATCAGAAAAAGAACTTGAAAAACTGGCAAAACACTTGGACGATTTGAAAATTCTTCACGATTACCTTTTATGGGACCAGGATAAATTAAATTCAAACAGAAAAATCGGCTCGACAAACTACACATTTGCAATAAAAGGATGGATGCCCGAAAAAAACATTCCCGCTTTCAAAGAAAAGCTACAAAAAATTAGCAACGAATTTGAATTAACTGAAATCACGCCCACTGAAAATGAAACGGCTCCGGTAATCATAAAGAACAGCCGTGTTACAAATCCGTTTGAAACATTGACCAAAATGTACGGCTTGCCCAAATATAACGAACTTGATCCGACTCCATATCTATCAATTTTCTTTGTAATTTATTTCGCCCTTTGTTTAACCGACGCCGGGTATGGAATCTTGATGTTTGTAGCGACTTTCATGGCTTTGAAATTTATAAAACTGGGAGAAGGAATAAAAAAATTGGTTAGACTGCTAATGTACGGAGGAATATTCACGACCATAATCGGCATCCTTTTCGGAGGCTGGTTTGGTCTAACGGCAGAAGAAGTACCTGCTTTCCTAACTTACACCACGGCAAGCGGAGAGCAATTTTTCTTGCTTCAACAAATCAACGCGGTTACCAATCCGCTGGCTGTTCTGATTTTATCACTTGCGCTGGGATACCTTCAAATTTTAGTGGGTATTTTCATGAAATTCATTCATGACTTTAAAACCGGCAACAAACTTGATGCCGTGCTTGATACCGGAACCTGGGCTTTTATGCTGACCGGAATCGCCGTTTTTGTGTTGGGAGCAGCAGGTGTGTTACCAACCGCCGAAATTGGAAAATGGTGGGTTATTGCCGGTGCGGCCCTTTTGATTCTTACACAAGGACGTGCAAGCAAAAACATTGTTGGAAAATTCTTTACCGGAGTTTTAAGCCTTTACGGATTAGTCGGTTACATGAGTGACGTACTTTCATACTCACGTTTATTGGCGCTTGGCCTTGCAACCGCAATTATCGGTCTGGCTGTAAATGTAATCGTAAACCTTGCGGGTGGAATTCCATATATTGGATGGTTATTGGCGGCAATCATTTTCGTTGGAGGACATTTATTCAATTTGCTGATCAATACACTTGGATCATTCATTCACTCGGGTCGTCTGCAATTTGTGGAATTTTTCAGCAAATTCATGGAAGGAGGAGGAAAAGAATTCACTCCGCTTGAACGAAAAACCAAATACGTCTTTATAAAACAATAAATAATTTAATAATCTTAACAAAAAATAACTATGACAGAATTTTTTGCAGAAATGGGTGGTTTAGCCCTTGCAATAGCGGGAGCCTCTATAGCGGTAATCCTGGGAGGAATTGGATCCTCAGTTGGCGTTGGACTTGCAGGTCAAGCCGGTGCCGGAGTTGTAACCGAACAACCTGAAAAATTCGGTAAAGTACTTGTACTTGAAGCGTTACCCGGTACTCAGGGTATTTACGGATTCCTTGTCGGATTCCTTATTCTTCTTGTCACGGGAATTTTAACAGGCGAACCGAAAGACCTTTCAATCGCGCAAGGTTGGCAACTTTTCTTCGCGTGCTTTCCCGCCGGTCTTGCTTGCTTACTTTCCGGTATTCACCAGGGTAAAGTAACAGCCGGTGGTATGAACATGGTTGCGAAAGACGAATCCAACATGGGTAAAGCCATGGTACTTTCAGCGATGGTTGAAACATATGCCGTACTTGGATTCTTGGTTAGTGCTCTACTTGTATTCTTCATTAAACTTTAAGGACATGGCGTTACACGACATCCTAGAAAAAATTAAACAGACCGCTCAAACTGAAATTGAGCAATTAAACAAATCTTTCGACCAAAAAAAGGAAGATTTGGAAAAAAGTTATGAATCCGCGTTAAGTCAAATGACCGAAGAAGAACAAAAAAAGGCTGAATCCAGAATTAATAAAATTAAGGAAGCGGCCAAAAACGAAGGTGACATGGAAGTTAAAAATCAAACGTTGAAAGCTAAACGAGAAATAATCGGTGAAATAATCAACGATGCGATTGAAAAAGCTTCAACTGCTGACAATTACGAAGAATTACTGACACAATTGCTAAAAAAAGCTCAGTTGAATTCGGCAACTGTAATTCCCGCCAAAGGAAAAGAAAACGAAACTAAAAAAGCAATTGAAAAATCGGAAGTAAAATATGACTTGTCATCGGAATCTAAAAACATTAAGGGCGGATTCATACTCAAAAGTGAAAAAGTTGAAATCGATAATTCATTCGAAACGCTTATCGGCAATCAACTGAAACCGCTTCTTGAAATCGAACTCAATAAATTACTTTTTTCATGAGTCAACAGGTAAACAATTACGATTTTGCCTATAGCGTGGGCGTAGTACGTGCGCTTGAAAACTTTCTGCTCAATCAAAACGAAGTGGAAAGAATGATGCTTGCCAAAGATGCAAAAGATGCGTTTAGAATTCTTAACGAAACAGACTACGCTGACAACAAAGTGGGCATAGATAACCCCGCGGACTTTCAGAAGGTATTAAACGAAGGATTAATCGACATTAAAAAAAGACTGGATAACATTACTCCAAACAAAGAGATTATTAACATTCTTTGGCACTTTTATGATTTCCACAACATAAAAACGATCATGAAGGCCAAACTCAGCGGCAAAAAATATGAAGAAATTGAACATTTGTTAATGGCCGATATGGGAGCGATTCCGGTTGAAGCTTTAAGAGTTTTCATTATCGAGGAAAAGGACACTTCATTCGGTTTAAGCTGGGACAAAGCGGAAAGCTTTTTGAAAGAAAAAATCCGCCGCTGTGAATGGACCTATGAAAAAGGAAAAAGAAATCCTCAGATTATTGATCTTTATCTCGATCAAAAAATGATGAAACTGGCCCATAAAATCGCCAGAGATTATGGAAACGAGTTTCTTCATAAATACATAAAAATACTAATCGATCTGACCAACATAAGACTGATGTTTAGAATGAAATCACAGAACAAAAGCCAGGAACTTTATGAAATGGCAACAATGTGGGACGGAACAATCCCCCACACTAAATTTATAAACGCATATAAACAGAGTCTCTCTGAATTTCCGGCAACAATGTCCGCTACTCCGTATGCGAATATTGTTGAAAAGGGATACAAAGCATATACCGAAGAAGATTCATTTCTTGAGCTGGAAAAAGGAACAGAAAATTATCTGACCGACTACATTAAACAGGCAAAATTAAAACCATTCGGGCCGGAGCCTCTAATAGCCTACTTTTTGGCAAAGAAAAACAATGCGCTTCTAATTCGAATGCTTTTAATCAGCAAATTGAACAATATAGACCCTGAAGAAATCAGAGGAAGACTCAGACAACTTTACTCATAATTATGAAGCAAAAATATTCAATAGCAATAATCGGCAACAAAGAAGCGATCCTTGGGTTCAAGGCGTTGGGACTTAAAACCTTCAATGCCAACACAAACGAAGAAGCGATTGAACTTCTTTATCAATTGAAAGCGGAAAAAATAATGAATGAAGAAACAAAAGAAGAAAGACCGGCCTACGCGATTATTTTCATCACCGAGGAACTTGCCATGAATATACCTAAAGATGATTATAAAAAAATAAGTAAAGGCGCGTTGCCCGCGATTGTCCCCGTACCCGGAAGTAAAGGTGCCACAGGATACGGAATCAAGAGAATTGGAAAAATGGTGGAACAAGCTGTTGGTAGCGACATTTTTAAAGAATAGGCCAGGCACCCGACGCGCGAAGAAATTCAATAAAAAATTTAAAACTATAATTAAAAAAATATGTCACAAGGAACTATAACGAAAGTATCGGGACCGCTTGTAAAAGCCAGCGGAATGAAATCCGCGAAAATGTACGAAGTGGTTCGGGTTTCCGAAGAAAAGCTTATGGGTGAAATCATTGAGCTTGACGGAGACGAAGCATCAATTCAGGTATACGAAGACACAACAGGACTTGGACCCGGCGAACCCGTATACTTAACGGGTCAAACCATGTCCGTGGAACTTGGCCCAGGTCTGCTTGAATCCATTTACGATGGAATTCAAAGACCGCTTGCCTTGATCGAAAGAGAAGCGGGCGCTTACATTACCCGTGGAATCGACGTACCCGCTCTTGATTACGAAAAGAAATGGGAATTCAAACCAACAGTAACCAACGGTCAAAAGGTTATAGGTGGTGACGTACTTGGTGAAGTTGAAGAAACAACACTAATTAGCCACAAAGTAATGGTTCCTCCAACAATTCAAGAAGCAACCGTTGAAGAAATCAAGGGTGGATCATTCAATGTTAAAGAAACAGTTGCCGTATTAAAAGACTCTAATGGAAAAACACATGAAATTGCCATGATGCAAAAATGGTCAATTAGAAATCCCCGACCGGTTCAAGACAAGAAAATACCAAACGAACCGCTAATCACAGGTTCAAGATCAATCGATACAATGTTCCCGATGGTAAAAGGCGGTGCCGGATGTATTCCCGGACCTTTCGGAGCGGGTAAAACCGTAACACAACAATCCCTTGCAAAATTTGCGGACGCGCAAGTAATCGTTTACATCGGATGCGGAGAACGTGGAAACGAGATGACTGACGTACTTATGGAATTCCCCGAACTAAAAGATCCAAGAACGGGCGAACCTTTGATGAAACGAACAATAATGATCGCAAACACATCAAACATGCCCGTTGCGGCTCGTGAAGCATCTGTTTATACTGGTATTACAATTGCCGAATATTACAGAGACATGGGATATCATGTAGCGTTAATGGCCGACTCAACATCTCGATGGGCGGAAGCGATGCGTGAAATGTCGGGACGTCTTGAAGAAATGCCGGGTGAAGAAGGGTATCCCGCTTACTTAGGTTCAAAAACTGCACAATTTTATGAAAGAGCAGGATATGTTGAATGTATGGGTTCCGACGAAAGAAAAGGTTCCGTATCGGTAATCGGAGCGGTATCTCCTCCCGGTGGAGACCTTTCAGAACCCGTAACTCAAAACACGCTTCGTGTTACCAAAGTATTCTGGGGACTGGATGCCAAACTGGCATACAAACGTCATTTCCCTGCCATCAACTGGTTAAACAGCTACTCACTTTACGTTGATAACATTCGTGATTACTGGAAAAAAGAAGTTGCCGAAGACTATGCTGACGTACGTTCACAGGCGGCGGATCTATTGCAACAAGAAGCAAAACTTGAAGAAATTGTAAGACTTGTTGGTATGGATGCTCTTTCACCAAAAGAAAGACTGATTCTTGAAACGGCCAAATCAATCCGTGAAGACTTTTTGTTCCAAAACGCGTTTGATTATGTAGATGCTTTTACTCCGCTTAAAAAACAATACTGGGTACTGAGATGCATCTTATCAATTTATAACGAAGCTTTAAAAATTGTGGATAAAGAAGGATTCGAAATCGAAAAACTATTGCAATTGCCCGTATTACAAAAGGTGGCCAAATGTAAAGACATCATGCCGGAAGAATTACATAAATTCGAAGCGCTTGAAAACGAAGTAAAACAAGAAATCGGCAATCTGGCCTAAAGACTTAGTAAAAACAATAATAATTAATAATCATACAATGCAAAAAGAATATAAGACATTAACCGAAATCGCCGGTCCGCTGGTACTCGTGGAGGGTGTCGAGGGAGTCAAATATGAAGAACTCGTCGAAATCACCACCGAAGAAGGCAGTCGACGAATGGGAAAAGTCCTTGAAATTAACAAAGACAAAGCCCTGGTTCAAATGTTTGAATCACCTCAAGGTATTGCTACCGAAGGTACAAAAGCAAAATTCCTGGGGCGACCGCTTGAAATCGGTGTAAGTGAAGACATGCTTGGACGCATTTTTTCAGGTAACGGTGACCCGATTGATGGAGGAGCGGAAATTATTCCCGACCAAAAAATCAATATCAACGGAGCACCTATTAACCCTTATTCAAGAGACTATCCTGCTGACTTTATTCAAACCGGTATCTCAACAATCGACTGTTTAAACACACTTGTGCGTGGTCAAAAACTTCCTGTTTTCTCAGGTTCTGGTTTGCCACACTCACGAGTTGCGGCTCAAATCGCCCGTCAGGCAAAAGTACAAGGTGGTGAAGGCGACTTTGCCGTAGTATTTGGAGCCATGGGTGTAACATTTGAAGAAGCCGAATATTTTACCAACGAATTTAAAAAAACCGGTGCTATCAATCGATCGGTACTTTTCATTAACACAGCGGCCGATCCTGTGGTGGAACGTATTGCTACTCCGCGTATGGCATTAACAACGGCCGAATATCTTGCTTTCGAAAAAGGTATGCACGTGCTTGTTATTCTTACCGACCTTACAAACTATTGTGAAGCGTTGCGTGAAGTATCCGCCGCCCGAAAAGAAGTACCGGGTCGTCGTGGGTATCCCGGTTATCTTTATACAGACCTTGCCACTATTTATGAAAGAGCCGGTCGTGTAAAAGGAAAAAAAGGTTCAATCACTCAAATTCCGATTCTAACCATGCCGGAGGACGATATTACTCATCCGATTCCCGACCTTACAGGTTATATTACTGAAGGACAAATCGTACTAGGACGTGACCTGCACCAGAAAGGATTATATCCGCCCGTAAATGTTTTACCGTCTCTTTCACGTTTATCTCCAACAGCGCGTAAAGTAACACGTGAAGACCACGAAGGTGTATTCGGACAAATGTACGCGTCTTTCGCGAGAGGTCTTGAAGTTCGTGATCTTGCAATCATTCTTGGTGAATCCGCATTATCTGAAACTGATTTGCAGTATCTACAATTTGCCAATGACTTTGAACAAAAATTCATCAACCAGGGTGAAAATGAAGACCGCGACATTCAGGAAACACTTTCCATAAGTTGGGATCTAATGACTTTACTCCCAAAACACGAATTAAAACGTGTTAAAGAAGAATATGTAGAAAAATACTTACCTAAAAAATAATTGATCCATGGCCAAGCTCGATGTCAAACCAACCAGAATGGAGCTCCTCAACCTTAAGAAAAGGGTTAAAGGAGCCGTCAGAGGACACAAACTGCTTAAAGATAAACAGGATGGATTAATGAAAACTTTCATGGAAATTATCCAGGAAGCAAAGTCCACCCGCAGGACAATTGAAGACAAATTATCCAAAGCTTTCAAAAATTTCATGCAGGCATCTGCCATGATGCTTCCTGAAATGCTTGAATCCGCGCTTCTTTACCCATCCGCCAAAGTAAATCTAGATGTAACAACCAAAAATGTTATGAGTTGCTACATCCCGTATTTCAAACTTGAACAGGAAGGAGACATTTTAAATTATGGATACGCGCAAACAAGTAACGAACTTGATCTGGCTTTATCAGCCTTTCAAGAAGTTTTCCCGCTCATGATAAAACTGGCTGAAATCGAAAAACAGGCTGAACGCCTTGCCGAAGAACTTGAAACAACCCGTCGAAGAGTTAACGCTTTGGAACACAAAATGATTCCCGACCTAAAAGAAACCGTAAAATTCATTTCCATGAAACTCGCCGAAAACGAAAGAGCCGCGGTAGTAAGTGTCATGAGAATTAAAGCAATGATCGAAGAGCAAGCGGAACAAAAGGCGTGAATCTTGACCAAATTCATTTTGCATATATTTTTACGATCCCTGCAAGTGGAATCATTCTAAGACACATCTTCTGTTTTCTTTAATATTGAAACGATTTTTCTACTAAATTCAGCTAGTCGAAAAGGTTTCCCAAGTACGCCCCTACCACCTTTCTTTAATACGTTTTGTACGCCATCATCATGTTCACCATAACCTGATGCTACCAATACTCTCACATCTTCATCCAAACCACGTAATTGTTCAAAAACCTGTTCACCATTCATATCCGGCATACGCATGTCTAACACAACCCCTCTAATCACTCCCTTGTTTTCCATAAATAATTCTATGCCTTCGCGCCCATTTTTAGCTACTAATACTTCGTATCCGATTTTCCTCGCATAATTGGTCAGTGCCTTTCTAACATTATCTTCATCCTCAATAATTAAAACAGTGCCGCTATCTTTAAAAATTTCATTTTTTTCGACAAACCCGTCTCTTCCATCATCGTAAACCCGTGGAATGTAAATTTTAAAAACCGTTCCCTTCCCCACTTTTGATTCGACTTTAATTTTACCACCCAAATTTTCAACAATCCCGTGTACAACGGCAAGTCCCATACCTGTCCCTTTCAAATCATCAACTTGTTTTGTAGAAAAGAAAGGCTCAAAAATTCGACCAATTTGCTCTTCAGGTATTCCCTGTCCTTGATCAACAACTTCCAGCAAAACATGATCACATACAATACCCGTGACGGCATGAGCAGTCTTAACATTTTTAGTCCTTAAAGTAATTTCACCACCATCATCCATCGCGTCTATGCCGTTTAAACAAAGATTAATTATTAATTGCTTCAAACCTACAATATCCGCGTTAACCAAAAAATCACTGTCTAAATTCATACTTATAGAAACACTTTTACTTCGAGCTCGGGCACCACTACTGATTAATTTTTTCACCTGTAGAACAGCATCATTAATATCCATTTTTTTCATTTCTCGTTTTGTTTGCCTGCTAAATTCCAACAATTGGGCGATAAGAGAAGCCGACTCCCGAATCGTTTGCCTTATTAAACGTAAATCATCCTTACCTTTTTCCGAAACTTCTTCTTCCATCATTTCTGCAGATCCCATCATAGCCGCGAATTGATTATTCAAATCGTGGGCAATGCCGGCCGCCAATCTTTGCACGGCATCCATTCTTCTACCCATTTCAATTTCTTCATCCCTCAATTTTTTTTCAGTCACATCCTCCATTAATGCTCGAATATAGCGATTATTAGTATCGCTCACTATCCAACATCTAATATTAAAATGCCGTACTTCACTGTTGGGCTTCACAAATTTTGTCTCCACGCAACAAGTTCTGTCGTCGGGCCCCGTAGTATAAAGATTTCTTATTTGCTCTCTAATTTTATCTAACTCCGTTTTATGAACATAATCCTGAATCTTTGCGTCAACAGGCAAATCTTCAACATCAAGTAATTCTAAAGCATTATGATTTGCATAAATAATCCCTCCTTCCGGATCCACCTCAATAATTGGCATGGGAAAACTTTCATTATACTTAGACTTCATTAATTCATGCTGAGGACAACCCAAAACCGGGTACTTGCACCTTAAAACAAGCCTATCAAGACCTGCAATAAAATCTTCCTCTAGACCTGCGTCATTCAATCTTTCCACAACTCTTGTCGGAAGCTCATTCTTGCGTATTATCTGCGATTGACCTATCTCACTTTCATTACTCCGCACCTCCGAATCCTGTACATCTTTTTCCTTTTCCATAATGAAAAGTTCAAGATTATAAGATTTACTTATATAATTCCTTTTACAACGTGTCAAGTTTTTTGTAAGAGTGTAAAACAAAAACTGACCACTAATCCTTGACTTAAGCTACTCCGCACATATAATACCTAGGCTTTTTTTAATAGGCACTCCCGCACGAAGTACTTGGGAGATGCCCGAAAGCGGTGCGCAGCACAACAATCAGGCACCCGACGTGCGAAGCACTTGGAGGGTTGCCCGAAAGCGGTGCGCAGCACAACCATTAATTTTTTACAAACAAGTACATGTCAGAAGACTTAAACAACCTGCGAAATTTCGGGATCATCGCCCATATTGACGCGGGGAAAACAACTACAACGGAACGTATTTTATTTTACACGGGTATCAATTATAAAATCGGTGAAGTGCATGAAGGTGCCGCAACAATGGACTGGATGGAACAAGAAAAAGAGCGTGGGATTACAATCACGTCAGCCGCAACGACTTGTACATGGAAAGAATGCCGATACAATATTATCGATACTCCCGGCCACGTGGATTTCACGGCTGAAGTGGAACGTTCAATGCGTGTACTTGATGGTGGTGTGGTTGTATTCGACGGATCACAGGGTGTGGAACCTCAATCCGAAACCGTTTGGAGACAAGCTGACAAGTACAATGTACCCAGAATGGCTTTCGTTAACAAAATGGACAAAATGGGCGCGGACTTTTTCATGTCATTAAAATCCATTTGGGATAGACTTTCTCCAAATGCCGTAGCCGCGCAATTACCAATTGGTTTTGAAAGCAGCTTTGAAGGGATGATTGATCTTCTGGAAAGAAAAGCATATGGATTCGAAGGGCAAATGGGTGAAATCATTAAAGAAGTCCCCGTTCCCGAAGACATGAAAGATCAAATGGAGGAATACAGAGCGACCTTGGTGGAAAAAATTGCGGAAAATGATGACGAATTAATGGATAAATATTTAAATGGAGATGAAATTTCTATTGATGAATTAAAAGCAGGTCTTAGAAGAGCTGTTATTAGCGTAAAACTTTTTCCTGTTTTCTGTGGATCAGCACTTGCTAACAAAGGTGTTCAATTAGTTTTGGATGCGGTAAACGCATACCTTCCTTGTCCCACTGACGTGCCACCTATTAAAGGAGTCAACCCGGACACCGAAGAAGAAGAATCCAGACCTTCAGATGAAACAAAACCATTGTCCGCACTGGTTTTCAAAATCGCGACCGATCCTTTCGTCGGAAAACTGGCGTATTTAAGAGTTTATTCCGGAAAAATGGAATCCGGTAGTTATGTATTAAACGCATCCAGCGGTAAAAAAGAACGTGTTTCTCGTCTTTTGCAAATGCACGCCAATGACAGAAAAGAAATTAAAATTGTAAAAGCCGGAGACATTGCCGCTCTTGTCGGACTAAAAGATGTAAAAACAGGACAAACTCTTTGTGATGAAAAAAGTCCAATCATTCTGGAGTCAATAACATTCCCTGAACCCGTTATTCAAATTGCGATTGAACCCAAAACAAAAGCCGACCAGGAAAAAATGGGTATTGCGCTTTCCAAACTAGCTGAAGAAGATCCAACATTCCGCGTAAGTTCAGACGAAGAAACCGGACAAACATTAATTGCCGGTATGGGAGAATTGCACCTTGAAATTATTGTTGACCGCTTGAAACGTGAATTCAAAGTAGAGGCCAATATAGGTAGACCTCAAGTTGCTTACAGAGAAACATTGCAAAACCCTGTTGAAGCTGAAGAAAAATATGTAAAGCAGTCCGGTGGTCGCGGTCAATACGGACATGTGCTGATAAAAATCACACCCAATGAAGCAGGAAAAGGATACGAATTCGTTAACGCCATTGTTGGTGGAAAAATTCCTAAAGAATATATTCCCGCGGTAGATAAAGGTATTCAAGAAGCAATGACGCGAGGTATTGTTGCCGGGTATCCGCTGGTTGACGTAAAAGTTGAGCTTTATGACGGATCTTACCACGATGTGGATTCGAACGAACTTGCGTTTAAAGTGGCCGGATCACTTGCGTTCCAAAAAGGAGCAAAAATGGCCAGCCCGGTTCTTCTTGAACCTATTATGAAAGTCGAAGTAACATCTCCCGAGGAGTTCTTTGGGGATGTAATGGGCAACCTAAGTTCACGTCGCGGTCAAATTCTGGAAACAATGGATCGAGGTATGGCAAAAGTAATTCATGCCAACGTACCACTTTCGGAAATGTTCGGATACGCTACAGACCTACGTTCAATGACGCAAGGCCGCGCCGCCTATTCTATGGAGTTTGATAAATACGAAAAAGTACCTCAAAACGTTGCCGATAAAATTGTTGAAGAAAGAGGTGCCGGCAAAGCTAACTAAAAGCTATTTAAAAAGCCAAAATCAGCCACGCGAAAAAAAGAGAAAAAAAAGCTTGTGCTTATAGATAAAATACAGTAGTATCTCTTCGCATTTCACGCCCATACACAGGGCTACATGCGAGTGTCGCAGGTATAGCGACAACGAAATGAATCAAAAATAACAACATTAATAAACAACTAAAAATTAACCCTAAATTCATATGGCAGACGTATTTCAGAGAAATAAACCACACGTCAATGTAGGTACAATCGGACACGTTGACCACGGTAAAACAACATTAACGGCGGCAATTTGTCTTTATTCATCGAATAAAGGACTGGGACAAGCTAGAAGTTATGCTGACATTGACAACGCGCCGGAAGAAAAAGCAAGAGGTATTACTATTGCCACTTCTCATCAGGAATACGAAACAGACAAGAGACACTACGCTCACGTTGACTGTCCGGGGCATGCCGACTACGTTAAAAATATGATTACGGGTGCGGCACAAATGGATGGTGCTATTCTGGTAGTATCAGCCGCTGACGGTCCTATGCCGCAAACACGTGAACACATACTTTTGGCAAAACAGGTAAACGTACCTTATATTGTTGTATTCATGAATAAGATGGATATGGCTGACCCTGAAATTGCGGAACTTTCAGAAATGGAAATCCGTGAACTGCTTACAAAATATGAATTCGACGGTGACAACGCTCCCGTTATTAAAGGATCAGCTCTTAAAGCTGCTGAAAACCCAACAGATCCGGAAGCAACAAAATGTATTCAAGAATTACTTGATGCTCTTGATGAATTTGTACCTGAACCGGTACGTGAATTGGACAAACCGTTCCTTATGCCTGTTGAAGACGTGTTCTCAATTAAAGGGCGCGGTACTGTTGCTACAGGTCGTATTGATCAGGGTATCGTAAAGGTTAATGAAGAAGTTGAAATCGTTGGAATTACAGACACAAAGAAAGTTGTTGTAACCGGTGTTGAAATGTTCAAGAAAATGCTTGACCAAGGACAAGCCGGTGACAACGTCGGACTACTTCTACGTGGTATTGAAAGAGATGAAATTCTACGTGGACAAGTTCTTTGTAAACCGGGAACAATTAAACCGCACACAAAATTCGAAGCTGAAGTTTATGTGTTAAGTAAAGAAGAAGGTGGTCGACATACTCCTTTCTTCAAAGGTTACAAACCTCAGTTCTATATTAGAACAACTGACGTAACAGGTTCTATCGAATTACCTGAAGGAGTTGAAATGGTTATGCCCGGTGACGACATTGTTATGAAAGTCGAACTTGGTTCTGCTATCGCTCTTGATGAAGGTACAAGATTCGCCATTCGCGAAGGTGGTAGAACAGTTGGTGCGGGTGTGGTTACTAAGATTATCGAATAATAACAGAAACGAAATAACATGGCAGCAAAGCAGAAAATCAGAATCAAAATTCAGGCGTATGATCATAAAGTTGTAGATGAATCATCAAGACTGATCATCGATACGGCTGAAAGAACAGGGGCTATTGTAGCGGGACCCATACCCCTACCCAGCAAGGTCAAAAAAATAACAATCAATCGATCAACCTTTGTTCATAAAACATCCAGAGAACAGTACGAAATTAGAACTCATAAAAGACTAATAGACATAACCGAATCAACACCGAAAACAGTCGACTCTCTCACAAACTTGAGCCTTCCTGCGGGAGTGGACATAGAAATTAAAATGTTAATGCAGGAAGCTGCAAAATAATTACAATTCGCTAACTAAGTTATCAGAGAGTGAGGCTCTCTAAGTCAATCTCTCGAGCTATAACTAGCATAACCTCTAGAAATTATGACCGGAATTATCGGTAAAAAAATAGGCATGACTCGTTTAATCCAGGAAGATGGAAAAGTTGTTCCAATGACTGTAATCGAGTGCGCTCCAAACCAGGTAACACAAGTGAAAACTACGGAAAAAGACGGTTACTCTGCTTTGGTAATTGGTTGTAATCCTTTAAAAAAACCAACCAAGACAAAGAAATTCAGTACACTGAAAGAATTCAGAATCGAATCCGACGCTGAAACCAAACAAGGAGACCAAGTTACCGTGGAAATTTTTGAAGAAGGAGATGCTGTTTCCATATCGGGAACCAGCAAAGGTAAAGGCTTCCAGGGTGTAATTAAAAGACACAACTTTTCAAGAGGACCTCAATCGCATGGATCTCACCATAATAGAGAACCGGGTTCTGTTGGTGGTTGCGCCCGTCCGGGTAAAATTTTTAAAGGACAAAAGCTGCCGGGACAAATGGGAAACAATAAAGTAACCATTTCTAAAACTTCAATTGTTTATAGAGACGCGCAGAAGAACTTAATAGGAATTAAAGGTTCAGTACCGGGAAGCAATAACTCATATATCACCATTAAAAAACTATCATAAAGAAAATGCCTAAAGTAATATTGTACAATCAGAAAGGAGAAAAGAAGGGTGACCTGGAAGTTTCCAAGAAAATATTTGGCGCCGAGTACAATGAAGGTCTTGTGCATCAAGCATTATTAAGACAACTTTCCAATGCCAGACCCGGCGTGTTTGCTCATACCAAAACAAAAGCTGATGTAAAGGGTGGTGGAGCAAAACCATTCAGACAAAAAGGTACCGGTCGGGCAAGACAAGGTTCTACCAGAAATCCTCACTATATTGGTGGTGGTGTGGCTCATGGGCCCAGAAACAACAGAAACTATGAAAAAGACATGCCGCGCAAACAAAGAAGACTTGCACTATATTGCGCTTTGTCGGCAAAGATGAATGAAAACAAAATAATGGCACTCGATACATATGATGACAAAGAGTCCAAAACGAAGAACTTACAAGTCATGTTGCAAAATTTACCAATTGAAAAAGATGTATTAATCGTTGTAGCGGAAAAAAACGAATCACTGGCTAAAGCCGGCAATAACCTTCCATTCGTAAAAACACTTCTAGTAAATTATCTGAACATTGCGGATCTTCAAAAATACGATAATGTTCTTTTTCTTGAAGAAGCGCTGAACAAAGTTGAAGAGATTTTTAAACTTGAAACTAACAAAACCAAATAATGAAAGCATTACACGTTTTAAAAAAACCGGTGGTTACAGAAAAAGCCCTTAAAATGGGAGACAAGCTTGCGTACACGTTCTATGTAAATAACAAAGCGACTAAGGTTGAAGTAAAACAAGCAATTAAAGAACTTTACGGTGAAGACGTGGCAAATGTCAGAATAACAAGACTACCATCCAAAACAAAAGGATCAAGAGTGGGAACAAGAGAAAAAAGATCGGAACTAAAAAAAGCAATTGTGGTTTTAAAAGGTAATAAAAAACTGGACATTACAAAAATCGCTAAACCAGCAAAGAAATAATTAACTAATAAATACTGTGGCTATAAAAGTATACAAACCAACTACTCCCGGAAGACGCAATATGAGCGGATATTCCTTCGAGGAAATAACCAAAGGAAAAAAGCCGGAAAAAAGCTTAACTGTTGGTAAAAAGAAAAGAGCCGGTCGTAACAACCAGGGACGCATAACCATTCGCCACCAGGGTGGTGGTCATAAGAAGTTATATCGAATTGTTGATTTCAAAATGAGAGACAAAATTGGAATCCCGGGAAAAGTTGCTTCCATTGAATACGATCCGAACAGAACGGCTTACATCATGTTGGTAAATTATGCTGATGGAGAAAAGAGGTATCACCTTGCGCCTGAAGGAATCCAGGTGGGAACTGAAATTATAACAAAAGACAAAGCAAAACTGGATATTGGAAACAGAGTTTCTTTAAAAACAATTCCATCAGGATTCGAAATCCACAACCTTGAACTGAAAAAGGGCAAAGGTGGGCAAGTAATCAGATCTGCCGGATCCAAGGGAAAAGTTGTAGCGGTTGAAGGAGAATATGCGCAAGTGGAAATGCCATCGGGAGAAGTAAGATTGGTTGATAAAAATTGCCACGCGACTATTGGATCCGTTGGCAACATCGAACACCAGAATGTAAAAATAGGTAAAGCCGGAAGACGAAGATGGATGGGCAAAAAGCCGGAAGTAAGAGGTAAGGTTATGAATCCGATAGATCATCCGCATGGTGGTGGTGAAGGAGCGCAACCTATCGGTCTTAAGAATCCAAAAACTCCATGGGGAATGCCTGCGCTTGGATTTAAAACCAGAAAAAGAAAATACAGCGACAAACTAATTGTTAAAAACAGAAGACTTAAGAAAAAAAAGTAAAATAACTTAATAAATTATGTCACGAAGTACAAAAAAAGAACCGGCTATTGATCCTAAATTGGCAAAAAAAATTGCCCAATTGAATGAGACAAGTCAAAAAAAAGTAATCAAGACCTGGGCAAGAGGATCAGTTATTCCACCGGATTTTGTGGGTCATACAATCGCCGTGCATAATGGAAAACAACATATTCCCGTATTCATTACCGAAAACATGGTGGGGCACAAATTGGGAGAATTCTCCCCTACCCGCAAGTTCAAGAGCCATGGAGGAAAACTCGCAAAATAATAAGCTAACGCTAAATAAATAATATGAAATCTGTAGCAAAAAACATTCGAATCTCTCCCAAAAAAGCTAATCTAATAGCTAAAATGATTCGTGGAAAAGAAGTGCCTGAAGCAAAAAACATTCTTACTATTCTCCCAAAGAAAGGAGCCAAAGTATTGAACAAAGTTTTAAAAAGTGCTGTCGCAAATGCTAAAACTAACTTCAAGCAAGAAGAAGAAAACCTGGTAGTAAAAGAAGTTGTCATTACAAAAGCTCCGACTTTCAAAAGATGGGTTCCCGCTTCAAGAGGAAGAGTTCACCCTGTTAGAAAAAGAAATTCACACATTTCACTGCAAGTAACAGCAAAAGAAGTTGAGCAGAAGCCGGCAAAAACGGCCGAATCTAAAAAGACCGAAGAAAAAGCAGAAGCAAAACCGGAAGTAAAAGCTGAGAAAACAGCTAAAAAAACAACCAAAACTGCAACTAAAAAAACTGATAACGCTTAATCATCAAATATACTATGGGGCAAAAAGTAAATCCAAACATATTTAGAATCGGTGTAATTAAAAGCTGGGACTCAAAATGGTTCGCGAACAAACGCGACTATAGTAAATTATTGCTCCAGGATTTGGAAATTGAAAAAATTATCCGTGAAAAACTGGCCGACGCTTCAGTATCAAGAATTGAAATTCAAAGAACGGCAAACAGAGTAATTGTAAATATTCACTCGGCAAAACCGGGACTGATCATTGGTCGCCAGGGTGCCGGAATCGAAAGCCTAAAAGAAGAACTTGAAAAGAAATTTAAAGAAGAATTCCAGTTAAGCATTAAAGAAATCAGCAAACCTGCCATTGACGCTCACCTGCTGGCCGATTCAATCACAAAGCAAATCGAGAAAAGAATTTCCTACAGGCGTGCGGCAAAAATGGCTATTGAAAAAGCTTTGGAATCGGGAGCTCAAGGAGCAAAGGTTTTCATAAGCGGACGTTTAAACGGAGTTGAAATCGCGAGAAGTGAATTTTTCTCAAAAGGTAAAATTACTCTACACACATTAAGAGCAGATATCGATTACGCCTATTTGCCCGCTAACACCAGCTTCGGAGCCATAGGAGTAAAAGTATGGATTTACAAAGGAAACGTATATAGAAAGAAAAATCTAAGTATACCAACGGAAAACATATAAAAATCTTGAATTTTATTAATCTATCAGTATAATCAGACAGCTTAAGTTTTAAAAAATGCTATTACCAAGAAAAGAAAAACACAGAAGAGTGCACAGATTACGCGGCCAGAAAGGCGGCGTGGCAACAAGAGGCATTAACGTATCATTCGGCCAATTCGGATTAAAGGCGGTACAAGGAGGAGAAATTTCTTCCAGGCAAATAGAAGCCGCGCGTCGAGCCATGACCAGATACGTAAAAAGAGGAGGTAAAATTTGGATCAGAATTTTCCCTCACAAGCCCATCACTCAAAAAGCCGCAGAAGTACCGATGGGAAGTGGTAAAGGTTCACCGGAAAAACATGTGGCGGCAATAAAAGCGGGAGTGGTTTTATTTGAAATGGACGGCGTGACACCTGACATTGCCAGAGAAGCCATGAGACGTGCGTCGCACAAACTTCCCGTAAAATGTAAATTTGTAGACATAAAAGAAATCTAAAAATGTTATCAAAACAAGAAATAGTACAACTTACCGATAAAGATTTAAAAGACAGAATCAATAACGATTCCCGGGAACTGCTGAAAATAAGAATGGATCTTGAAAGCGGATTCAGCAAAGGAGCACACAAAGCTCAACGACTGAAAAAACAAATTGCTCAGTGTAAAACTGAATTAACATACAGAACAAAGCAATCAGCTAATAAATAACAAATTATGCGCACCAAAAAAGGAATAGTTACAAGTAACAAAATGGATCAAACGGTAGTGGTTACCGTTCACAGATACCAAAACCATCCAAAGTATAAAAAAAGATACAGAATCTCGAAGAAGTTTTACGCGCATGATCCCGAGAACAAATATCAGATAGGAGACGAAATAACTATTTATGAATCAACTCCATTGTCTAAACTAAAAAGATGGACAACGGTCAAACCCGAAAATGTAACAACCGAAAGTAAATAACAATCATTTAAAATGATACAGGTACAATCAAAAGTAAAGGTAGCGGACAACAGTGGGGCTAAAATGGCACAAGTCATTAAGGTTCTGGGCGGATCAAAAAAGAGATATGCAAGAATAGGTGAAATCGTGGTACTGGCAATTAAACAAGCGGCTCCAAGAGGAACAGTAAAAACTCATGCGGTAGAACGAGGAGTTGTGGTACGAACAAGTAAAGAGCTTAGAAGAAAAGATGGAAGCTACATTCGCTTCTCTGAAAATGCGGTTGTTATTATCAACAAAGACGGACAACCCAAAGGAACACGTGTTTTCGGACCAATTGCCAGAGAGCTGCGTGACGCCGGATACCAAAAAATTATAAGTTTAGCTCCAGAAGTACTATAAAAAAAATATATGAAAATCAAACTACACGACAATGTATTGGTTATAGCGGGAAAAGATAAGGGTAAAACCGGGAAAGTTATCAAAACTTATAAAAAAAGAAACAAGGTTGTTATCGAAAAAGTTAATATTATCACCAAACATATTAAGAAGACACCGCAAAGAGCCGGAGACAAAATCAAATATGAAGCACCAATCGATGCTTCAAATGTAATGATTCTTGATCCCAAAGAAAACAAACCGACAAGAGTAGGATACAAAAAACTGGAAAACGGCAAAAAAGAAAGAGTATCAAAATTGACAGGTGAATCGTTGGACCAAAAATCAGTATCAAAAAAAGCTAAAAAAGCGGTGAAAGCGGAAACCGACGAAAAAGAAACCGCTAAAAAAGCGACTAAAAGTAAACCTAAAAAAATTAAAGCTTAAATTCAATGGCAACAGACTTAATTAAATTACAGAATCACTACCTTGATAACATAGTGCCCGAACTGCAAAAAGAATTCGGTATAAAGAATAAACACGCGGTACCCAAAGTGAAAATGGTAAAACTAAATGTTGGGCTCGGACCATATGTCGCGGCAAAAAAAGACTACAGTGAAGTTGTTGAAAACCTTGCGTCAATCACGGGTCAAAAGCCCATCATTACAAAAGCGAGAAAAGCTATTTCAAATTTCAAAATTCGCGAAAACGTACCTGTGGGTGTAACAGTCACATTAAGAGGCAATAAAATGTACGAGTTTTTGAACAAATTAATCCACATTACTTTCCCTCGTGTGCGTGACTTTAGAGGAATATCTCCAAAATCATTCGATGGAAATGGAAATTATTCAGTGGGATTAAAAGAAAACATCGTTTTTCCCGAAATCAATCCGGACAATGTGAACGACATACACGGATTACAAATTACAGTTGTAACCACAGCTAAAGACAACGACCAAGGATTCAAGCTGTTACAACTTATGGGCTTCCCTTTTAAAAAACAATAAAACAATCTTTTTAACATGGCGAAAAAATCACTAATAGTAAAATCAGAGAGAAAGAAAAAAGAAGTATTGCAGGCAAAAGCGGCGGGCAAAAAACCGACTATGCCTACAAGAGCATACAACAGATGTAAACTTTGCGGACGACCGCACGGTTATATGAGACAGTTTGACATGTGTAGAATATGCTTCAGAGAACTGGCAAGAGAAGGGAAAATTATGGGAATAAAAAAATCCAGTTGGTAAAAACAATAAATAATATAAGTAAATAAAATGACAGATCCAATAGCAGATTTATTAACAAGAATCAGAAACGCATACTCATCTCAAAAAGAGATGACAAAAGCTCCCCATTCATCAATGAAAATGGGCGTACTGAAAGTTATGAAAGAAAGAAATTTTATTAAAGACTACAAAGAAGATAAATCTGAAAAAGGATTCAAAGAAATAGCAATAAACCTGCTACCGAGTGGAAAAGAAATTACTTTCAAAAGAATAAGCAAACCGGGCCAAAGAATTTATGTTAAATCCTCTGAAATCAAAAAAGTTAACGGAGGACTGGGAGTAGCGATAGTATCTACACCCAAAGGAATCATCACCGGAGAAGAAGCTGTTAACAACAAAGTGGGCGGAGAACTTATCTGTGAAATATACTAACAATTAAATTAATTACAAATGTCACGTATCGGAAAATTACCAGTAACAATACCCAGCGGAGTAACCGTAGAAAAAAAAGACAATAATCTGATTGTTGTTAAAGGGCCAAAAGGTGAACTTTCTTCTTCCATTCACAATGATATCGAAGTGACTATCGAAGAAAATCAGGTAATTGTAAAAAGACCGACTGAAAGCAAGCTACATAAAGGTTTGCATGGATTATCAAGAACACTGATATACAACATGGTTGAAGGTGTGACCAAAGGGTACGAAAAGAGACTTGAAATAAACGGCGTAGGGTATAGAGCAAACATGCAAGGAACAAAACTGGTACTATCACTCGGTTTCTCACATCCTGTCGAAGTTAATCCTCCCGAAGGAATTACAGTTTCAATCGACCAGGAAAAGAAAAATATCTTAATTATTTCCGGTATCAATAAACAAGAAGTTGGTGAATTGGCGGCAAAAATAAGAGCCTACAGAAAACCGGAACCCTATAAAGGAAAAGGTATCCGTTATGAAAATGAATATGTTGCTCGCAAAGCAGGTAAAGCCGCAGGTAAAGAAAAATAATATAACTAAACCATGACTACAGCTAAAAAACTATTAAACAGAAAAAGAAGGCATGTCCGCATTCGCGCAAAAGTTAGCGGAACGGCTAGTCGTCCAAGACTGGTTATCTTTAAAAGCTTAAACAACAATTACGCGCAGTTAATTGATGATGAAAGCGGAAAAACAATATTAAGCGCATCTGACCTGACAGAAAAAAGTAAGGGAAACAAAACCGAAAAAGCAAAACAGGTCGGAATAAAAATTGCGGAACTTGCTAAAGATAAAAAAATAACAGAATGTGTATTCGACAGAAACGGATTCATGTACCACGGACGAGTAAAAGCTATAGCTGAAGGAGCGCGAGAAGGTGGATTAAAATTCTAATAAATCATTAAACTTAAACCTGAAATGGCAAAACCAAACAGAAAACCGAGAGGCCCCCAAAAAGAACCGAAAGAGTTCGAAGAAGAAGTTATACAAATTGATCGTGTAACTCGTGTGGTTAAAGGTGGTCGAAGACTAAGATTCAGAGCAACGGTTGTTATTGGTAACAAAAATGGAAAAGTTGGAGTGGGAATCGGAAAATCCGCGGAAGTTACAGGGGCAATTCAAAAGGGGATCGCCCAGGCCAAAAAAGAATTGGTCACCGTACCAATGGCCGGACAAACAATCCCTCACAGAATTAAGACTAAATATAAAAGCGCGCACATTTTGTTAATGCCCGCTTGCCCCGGTACCGGAATAATTGCCGGAGGACCGGTTCGTAAAATTATTGAATTGGCTGGAATAAAGGATATTTTGAGCAAATGTCTAGGTAACAATAATAAACTAACAAATAGCCAGGCCGCCGTTAAAGCGCTTGGAAACCTAAAATCAATCCCCTGGTTAAAGAAGAAAGATCTTGATCCCGTTAAAGAAGAGCAAGCAAAAAAGAAAGAAGTAAAAACTGAAGAAAAGAAACCGGCTAAAAAAACCGCAACCAAACCGGAAGCGAAAAAAGAAACCGCGCCTAAAAGCAATAAAGAACCTAAAAAAGATTAATAACTATTGAATAATGTCTAAACTATTAACAATCAAAGCTAATCCAAAAGCAAGAAAACGCCGAAAAAGAGTGGGCCGCGGTAACGGATCGGGTCTTGGGACCTATTCCAGCCGGGGCATGAACGGACAAAACCAACGTACAGGCGGTGGAGTAAGACCCGGTTTTGAAGGTGGACAAACACCTCTTTATAGAAAAATGCCTAAATTAAAAGGTTTCAGAAACGTAAATCGCATAGATTACCAGGTTGTTAATGTTGACAAACTTAACGAATTTAATGAAAACGACGAGATTGATGTAACAAAACTTTACGAAAATAATTTAATAAGCAACAAAGCCAAACCGGTTAAAATTCTTGGAAACGGCGAACTGTCAAAATCTCTTACCGTTAAAGTAGATAAAGTATCTTCAGCGGCAAAAGACAAAATTGAAAAAGCCAAAGGTAAAGTTATTGAATTAATACCCCAAGCTGAAACAACACCTGCAGAAGCCAGCTCAAAAAAAGAAGAAAAGGACCAAAAATAATTAAAAATCAAAATGAATTATTTACTTCAAATCTGGAACTCGAAAGATCTTCGCAAGAAAATCCTTTTTACGATTTTAATTGTAATTATTGCAAGATCACTGGCGCAAATAACAATTCCCGGGGCAAATACCGCAAGTTTGGAATTAATTTTCCAGCAAAATCAATTACTTGGAATGTTCAGTATGTTAACAGGTGGTAGCGCGGAAAACTTTTCCATCATTTTGATGGGACTTTCTCCGTACATTAATGCTTCCATCATTATGCAATTATTAACCGTAATTGTTCCGAGTCTTGAAAGCCTTTCCAAAGAAGGTGAAGCCGGACGAAAAAAAATCAACTCAATAACAAGATGGCTTACAGTACCAATCGCTTTCGTTCAATCATATGGAATGATAGCGCTTTTAAACAGCCAATCCCCTGTTCCCATTGTCGAACAAATAACTAATCCCACAGTAATAATTCCAATAATGATAACCGTAACAGCAGGTTCGGTATTGTTGATGTGGTTGGGTGAATTAATTACAGAAAACGGAATCGGAAACGGTGTGTCATTATTGATTTTCGCGGGAATTATAGCCAGCGTGCCAACGGTAATTGGCCAATCATTGGCTTTGGCGCAACAATCACCGGACAGAATCATTCCATTGGTTGTGGCGATTCTTGTAACATTAGCTTTAACCATAGTTGTAATTCTAATAACGGAAGGTCAACGGCAAATACCAATAGTATACGCGGGGCGGGGAATCAAATCAGCCAAAGGAGTACAATCAGCGTTACCTATTAAAGTAAATCAAGCTGGTATGATTCCGATCATCTTCGCGGTTTCCGTTATCAGTTTCCCGACATTATTGGCATCGTTCTTTGCCAACTCAACAAATGGAACTTTGCAGGCAGTCGCGTCTTTTATTAACACTTACATGCACCAAACCAGTGTGCTTTATTTATTACTCTATTTCTTACTCGTTATCGGATTCACATTCTTCTATGTATCCATAACGTTTAATCCGGAACAAGTGGCTGAAAACATTCAAAAACGTGGCGGTTACATTCCGGGAATAAGACCGGGTAAAGAAACATCTGAATATATTGAAAAAATTTCATTCCGATTAAATCTTTGGGGAGGAATCTTCATTGGTTTAATTGCCATTTCTCCAATGGTACTTAGTCTCATTTTCATCGGATTAAACCTTGGAACAGTTCCGACAATCATTGGCGGTGCGGGATTGATTATCGTTGTGGGTGTGGTACTTGAATTACTACGACAAGTAAACGCTCAAATGGTAATGCACGATTACAGTAAGCTCTATTAAAATGGATTTGGTACTATTCGGCATACAGGGTTCCGGCAAAGGAACCATAGCTAAAGCGGTTGCTACAGAATATGGCTTCGAATTATTTGAAATGGGAGGAGAATTACGCAAAATGGCTCAGGAAGATTCTCCGCTTGGCAAGGAAGTTAATGAAACAATTTCAGCCGGTCATCTTGTGTCGGACCAACTTATCATGAAGATTGTCGAAAACTTTCTGGAACAAAAATCCGAAGACACGAAAATTATTTTTGACGGCATTCCAAGAACAATGGAACAATCAAAACAATTTGATGAAATCATGCAAAAACATAGCAGGTCATTTAATGCATTATTAGTAGACATTCCCGAAGAGATGGCCA
Organism: Candidatus Peregrinibacteria bacterium; assembly: GCA_014729615.1. Classification (GTDB taxonomy): domain Bacteria; phylum Patescibacteriota; class Gracilibacteria; order UBA1369; family UBA1369; genus WJJQ01. The sequence continues at coordinate 26,934 of WJJQ01000043.1, forward strand.
TGAAAAGATTACTCAACAGAAGAATTTGCGTAAAAGGTACGGAAACACTTCCCTACCCCGACAACAAAGAAAAATGTGAAGCGGCCGGCGGACAGCTGGTACCAAGAAAAGATGACAATCCTGAATCAATAAAAACCAGATTTAAAGCATATTACGACAGTACTCAACCGGTAATCGACAAATATAAAGACCAAAACAAATTACTCATTTTGGACGGAACCCCCGAAATACCCCAGGTTCGAAAAGAGGCTTTTGCCCTGTTAGAAGATAAATTCTTATGAAATACATAACCGTAAACGGTTCAAGAATCAGCATAAAAAACCCGGAGGAGCTTGAATTCATGCGTGAAGGTGGAAAAATTTTGGGTTTGATTCTTCACGAAGTGGAAAAAATGATAGAACCCGGCATCACCACACGCCAAATTGATAATTTAGTTGAAAAACTAATGCAACAACATCAAGTTAAAGCGGGGTTCAAGGGTTACCACGGCTTCCCGGCAAGCATATGCGCCAGTGTCAATGACGAAGTCGTACACGGAATTCCAAGCGACAGAATCTTAAACGAAGGCGACATTATAACCATAGATTGTGGAGTCTTACATAAAGGACTCAACACAGATTCAGCCATTACCGTGCCCGTTGGACGTGTTTCAAAGCAAGCCAAAAGCTTGATCAAAACAGCAAAAAACGCTCTTGAAGGCGCGATTGCAATTGCGAGACCGGGCGTTCGTATAACAGATTTAAGTCATGTTATTCAGGCAACAATCGAAAAAGCGGGTTTTCACGTTGTTAAAGAATTAACAGGTCATGGCATCGGCCAACACCTGCACGAAGATCCTATCATTACAAACTTTGTAGATTATGATCCGGGACCGGTTTTGGAACCGGGCATGACCATAGCAATTGAACCAATCCTTTCCGCAGGGGATCACAACATAAAATTGCTAAAAGACAAGTGGACTTATGTCACCGCCGATGGATCTTTATCTTCGCAACAGGAACATACAATTGCAATAACTGAAAAAGGGGCGGAAATACTAACGAAAAGACCAAATAATTAATTTAAAAAAAACTGTTGCATCACGCACAATTGTCA
>WJJQ01000044.1 GCA_014729615.1 Candidatus Peregrinibacteria bacterium
GCGTAAATGTGATCCGCGGCTTTCGCGCCTTGCTTCGGCTGACAATATTATTGCTTCTGCGAGATCTAACATTCCTTCTAACTCGATTAACGAAGTAAATTCATAGTTAAAGACAAGATTTTTCTGCTTAATTTCTATTTCTTTATTGTGTTCTTTGATAGTTTGTATTTTCTCCAGTGCTTTGAGCAGGCTTTTGTGGTCGCGAATAATCCCGGCATGGGTTTCCATAAAATCTTTTAATTCCGCTTTAATTTCAAAAATATTTTTTGTTCCCCGTTGATTTAATTTTTTATGGATAGCATTATTTTCATCTTCTACTTCATCCACTTTAATATCTGCAAAATCTTTGTTTTGACAAAAGTTTGCCGCATTTTGACCGGCAATTTTTCCGAAAACAAGGCATTCAGCCAATGAATTCGATCCGAGTCTGTTAGATCCGTGAATGCTTATGCATGCGGATTCACCTGCCGCGTATAATCCGGGAATTGTTGTTTCGCAATCTATGTTTGTGTGTATACCTCCCATTGTATAATGTTGGGCCGGAGTAACGGGAATAGGTTCCTTTGTCGGGTCTATTCCCATATAGTCTATAACCAATTCTTTTATATGGGCTAACTTTTCATTAATTTTTTCAGTGCCAAGATGTCTTAAATCGAGTAGCATGAATTGATGGCCATTTTTTTGCAAACCATTTCCTTTTTGATATTCTTCAAGTATTGCTTTAACCAGAGTGTCGCGGGGGCCAAGTTCCATTTGTCTGGGGACGTAATCTTTAAGGAATCTTTCATTTTTTCTGTTTAACAAATAACCACCTTCCGCCCTTGCTGCTTCGCTTATGAGGATTCCTGTTTCGGGCATCGCAGTGGGGTGAAATTGCATGAATTCCATGTCTTTTAAATGTAGTCCCGCTTGTAATGCCAATGCCATACCGTCACCCGTGCATTGTTCTGAATTGGTTGTGTTTTTATAAAGCTGGCCCGCGCCGCCCGTACAAATGATAATCGCTTTTGCCAGAATGATATGTTGAGTCCCTTCTTTTAAATTTATGACATAAACACCTTTAACATTTTTTTTGTCCGCGAAAATTTTTGTGACGAACCATTCATCGTATCGGTAAATGCCGGTATGTAAAAAGGTTCTTTCAAACATGTTATGCAACATATAAAATCCGGTTTTGTCGGACGCGTAAACGGTTCGACGTTTGTTCATGCCGCCAAATTTTCTTATGGAAATCGAGCCGTCTTCATCGCGACTCCAGGGACAACCCCATTGGTCCAGAGTTTTAATCTCATCCGCGCATTTTTTAGTGAACAATTCCACCGCGTCCTGGTCGGCTAAAAAATGACTCGCGTTAATAGTGTCGAGGCTGTGGTCCTGATATGAATCACCTTGTTTGATTGAAGCCGCTATTCCACCTTCGGCGGCCACGGTGTGACTTCGGACCGGAAAAACTTTAGAGATGATGGCAATGTTCAGGTTTGGATCGGTCTCCGCCGCTGAAATTGCAGCTCTAAGCCCCGCAGCGCCGGCTCCAATTATTACCAGGTCATGTTCGCTAATTACATTCATGCCGATATCATACCTTTAAATGGCGATCTCAGAAAGAATTTTCTCTACGTCATCCGCATTATTTGTCTGCATTAATTTTTGCCTGGTTTCAGATGCTTTTTCGAATCCTTTAATATACCATGCCAAATGTTTACGCATTTGCACAAAATGGTTTTCAGGTAATAGTTTTTCGAATAATCGGGCATGTTTAAGAGCAAGATTTGATCGTGTCTTTAAATCTAAACTTTGATTATCCGTAAAAACGAAAGGATTGCCGAACGCGGCTCGTCCAATCAAAACTCCATCCACATTATATTTTTTTGCATATTGCAATGCTTGTGTTTTGTTTTGCACATCACCGTTTCCAAGAACAAGTGTTTTGGTTTTTTTTATGATTTGAGCCGCTTTTTTTATTTCATCCCAATTGGCGGAACCCGTATACATTTGTTTTAAAGTTCGGCCATGCAGTGAAATTGCCACCGGTTTTGTTTCAAGCAAAGCGGGTATCCAGTCTTCTATAACCGGTTTATTAAAACCAATGCGTGTTTTTACCGACACAGGTATATGTTTCGGTTTGGTATTTTTCTTCCGTTTATTCGCCCAGTCAATTATTTCTGCGGGTAAGCCCGCTTTTTGCATTGTTTGCCCGTTCGCGTAGTCTTCAGTTGCTTTTTTCGCATGAAGGATGATTTGTTGGGCTAATTCAGGAGTTTGAATCAGAGCGGCTCCAGAGCCTTTGCTTGAAACATTTTTTGCCGGACATCCCATGTTAATGTCTATTCCATCGAACTCTAAATGGCAAAGCAGTATGGCCGCTTGGTAAAAGTTATTAGGAGTGTTACCGAAAATTTGTGCGACGATGGGTCTTTCTATCCGGTTATAAATAAAAGCGTTTAGACCTTTGACGTTACCGTGTGCAATACCTTCCACGCTCACGAATTCAGTAAAAATCAGGTCCGGTTTTCCGTAATTGGCAACCATTGACCTAAAAGGTGCGTCGGTAACCCCGTCCATCGGTGATAATCCAAGGAAGGGTTTTTTCAATTCTTTCCAAAATCCGGGCATGATTGGCGATTAATAATCATCGCTAATACTTACATCATGCAATTCATCTTTACAAGGGGGCATTTGCATACTAACCACCGCGGAAGGTTTACCCGTGAAGGTGTTGAAGTAGAAAATTGCGGCTTCTCCTCCTTTATTTTTCAGTTCGCTTGTAATGTGATTGTACTCGACCCTATCTTTGTATTTGCCGCTCAAGTCTACCGTGCACGCGTCAAGGTAATATATTCTTGTTTGAGTTTCTTCATCTGTTCCAACAGAAATAGGGGAGTAATACCCATCTATTAAAATATTTTCCATAGCATTATCAGGTGCGTTTTCTTGAACTTTTACAGAAATGAAGTTAAATCTTTCGTTTATCTTAATTGGTGATCGTGAATTGCTTCTTAGTGGGAGCCAAATCCAGTCGTCGGCATCGTGTATTTTGTCATCCGATTGGTCCAGCATATGCACGGCGCGAAAATATTTATTAAAGCCAAAGTCATTTGTGACAATGCATTTTTCAGGATCCGTACAGTCTTTACCTGCTTCAAGGTCGGTTTGAAAATCCTTGGTTTCGGGGAAATCACCGACGCATTTAAAGAAAGGTACTAATTGCTCATTTTCATAGAGGTTGTGTTCTAATGCACATTTTTCATCGTTTTTATACTGTTTTTCCGGGGCGGGCATTGTGTTTGAGGGCGACTGCGGTATATCTGCAGACTCTTTTTTATCGGATTCGGTTTGATTAAATAGTCGCTGTTTTTGTTCAGCCGCATAAGCTTGAAGTTGCGGATATGAAGATACTCCCACACCGCTTAGAAAAGATGCGCCTGCTACGGTGCCTATTCCCAAAAGAGCGGCAATTTTTGTAGACGTGTTTTTTCTTACAGGGGCAGTGCCGCGAGCAGGTTGCTCCACCTGTTGTTGCCCGTTCATACACTCGTTTGGCCTGATTGGTTGATTTGGGTAATTCATGGTTTTATAGTTTCGTATTTTTTATAATTCAAAACAGCATAAAAAATTACAATAAAAACCATGTTTTGTCAATACTTTTTGAGGTTATTTTTTAAATGTTTCCTTTTTTGTCTTTTTAACCATGAGAAACATAATTAGACCTGCAATTACCA